>DATIEU010000470.1:0-2967 GCA_035455565.1 Steroidobacteraceae bacterium
GCGATCACCGACAACACGCAGGCGCATGCGAACTTGTGAGACCTTGAGGAACGAATCCGCTTGGAACGCATATGTAATCTCAGAGACGGACTGAGCAAGTCGCGAGCCGCACGCAAGATTGAGAGGCGCGACGGGCGCGAGCGTCAGCCAAATGTAAACACGAACGCTTGAACGCCGGGATCGAGAAACTCGACTTCGAAGGTACGGTCCTCGATCGGCTCTCTCTGACGAATGAGTTGGTAGAGGCGCGACTCGATCACGACGCCCCAACCCTTCGGGTCCACATCGACTCCGCGGTTCTCGAGCGGCGGTCGCCCGTCCAAGGACACGCGAAACCGCACGGGAGTGCCGTCTGACCGTGGCGCAAGGACTACGTGCAGATCCCTGGCGTGAAACCGGAACACGATCCTGCCGCCCGACGACGTCAACGTTGCATGTTCCCTTCCGACCGCCCACTGACCGGCGAGCCCCCAGTGGTTGGCGCGCGGATTCATCGGCGGCGTGTAGCGTGCTACTTGGTCCTTGGCGATTGGCTGCGGCGACGCGTAGTTGTCCTGGCGTTCGTAGCCGACGTAGGTTTCCGACGTCTCGACTGTGCCTGGGTCGGATGGCGCCTGCACGCCCGTTGCCGCGATGTGCACCAGGCGGCTGCCGGTCGCGTCTTCGGCGTTCCGCTCAGCGAGCAACGCCTGGATCACACGCTCTGTGTGATCGTAGCGACCCTCGCCGAAGTGGTGATAGCGAATCCGCCCCTCGGTATCGACGACGTACAGGGCGGGCCAGTACTGATTACGGAACGCGGTCCAGATAGTCCGGCTACTGTCGACTGCAATCGCAAACGACAACTGCAGACGGCGTGTGGCCGCGCTCACGTTGCGAGGCTCACGCTCAAAGGCAAACTCTGGCGTGTGAACCCCAATGACGACGAGACCAGTCTTCGTGTACCTTCGGGCCCACGCTTGGACATAGGGTATTGCCCGCAGACAGTTGATACAGGAATAGGTCCAGAAGTTGATGAGGACAACGTTCCCCCGAAGCTCATCTCGTGTCTGTGCAGGCCCGTTGATCCACTGTACGGCGCCATCGAGCGGCGGCATCACCTCGCTGCGAGGCTGAGGGGTTGTCAGTGCCCCGTGCGTCAAAATGTCGGCAGAAGGCGATATAGCGGCCGGATCCGCGACTGGGCGCACTCGAGCCACGAGTTTTTGCTCGAGCTCTGTGGCCGTGCCGATCGTCGTCAGCGACAGTCGCGTCAGCATACCGGTGTCCCAGCCCATCGCGATGACAGCGACACTCGCAAGCACGGCCAGGCCAAGGCCGCGACGCATCCACACTTCGGCACCGAGCCCGCGTTTCAGCGCTCTGAAGACGCCCTTGCCGGCCAGGAGGCCAAGAGCAAGCGCGGACGCGGCCCCACCGGCGAAGGCCAGCAGGAGGAATGCGCCTCCGGCGCCAGGCCCCTCGAGGGCGACGCCGGCCAGGATCAGGCCAAGAATGGGTCCGGCGCACGGCGCCCACAAAAGGCCTGTCGACACACCCAGCAACACGGAACCGCCTGTCGTCGTGTGCTCCACTCCGCGTCGCTGAAGCACGGCACCGAGCCGGACCAAGGGCCGCGACAGGAACTCGGCCGCCGAAGGGATCAACAGGGTCAGTCCCAACACGACGAACACGACCATTGCGATACCGCGCCCGAGTTGATTCGCACGCACTACCCACCCGCCGGCAAGGCCGGCGACGCTCCCCACAAGCGCAAACGTCAGCGCCATGCCAGCCAACAGTGGCAGGCCGCCCCGGCGAAACGAATGACCTGCACGTGCGAACACGAAGGGGAGCACCGGCAGAATGCAAGGGCTTGCAATCGCCAGCACACCGCCGATAAACGCCACGACAAGGATGGTCATTGGCGGTGCCCCCCGACGCCACCGCGCGTCCGCACTGCGAGGCCACTTGCGCGCGACCGCGCCAGCGATCCCAATCCGTGGAGTAGACGACGCGCGTGGCGGCTAGAAGACATGTTCGAACCGCAACAGTGGAATGAACCCTTCTCGGCTGAATGCGAGGTCGAGACGTGCAACGAACGCGCTGTTGCTGTGCACGCGGAACCCGAGTCCGTACGACACCTCAAGGTCCCGAAAGGTGAGATCACGTCGATCAAGGGCAACCTTGCCGGCGTCCACGAAGAGTGCACCGTCAAGCAACCACGAGGCTTCCCACCGGTACTCGGCTGTCAAGAGCAAGCTATTTCGGTCCTGGAAACGGAATTCACGGAACCCACGCAGCGCCTGGCTCCCTCCAAGGGTTGGCTGGTAGTAGAAGGGCACCTGCTGTCCGCTCTGGGGGGCCGTGAGGAGAGCGGAGGCCCGCAACGCAACGGTGCGGTAGCGGTCCGGAAGAGGTACGTAGTGCTGCACGTCAATCGCAAGGCGGTGGAAGCTGAAGGCGTCAAGGTCCTGATCGCGAGAATGGGAGACCTGCAGACCAACTTGTCCCCCTGCGTGTGGGTGCTGCGGCTGGTCCCGCCAGTCGAGAACCAGTGACGCATCACTACGCAGGAAGTCAGGCTGCGCCTCGAACCCTGGAAGCTCGGCCGGATCGAAGACCTCAGGGGTTGACAGAAAGCGACTGTCGGTGCCCGATCCGATGCTGGGACTGACGTACGACAGGCGGACGGCTAGACGCATCGGTTTGGCAGGTTCCCATTGCAGCCCTGCGCCGGCCTTCGTGCTCTCGAGGAGATAGTCAGTTCGATCCTCGCGTCGGCCGAACCGGCCGAGGCCGAAGAAGTCCTCCTGAGGAAATCGCGAGTGCTGGCCTCGGACGCCCATGTCGATTGGCATGCCGCCTAAGCGTCTGAGGCTGGGGGCAGCGACGGCGCGCGTGTACCCGCAAACGAACCAAACCGGTGGCTGAAGCCGACGCCGAACTTCATACCCGCTCCAGCCGGAAAGTCACCTCCGGCGAAGT
>DATIEU010000471.1:0-2231 GCA_035455565.1 Steroidobacteraceae bacterium
TGTGGCGATCAGGCGCGTATCGATGTAGCCGAGAGCCGCGCGGCGCAGGCGCTTGCGCTCAGCCGCAATCGTCGGTGAGCGCCGCGCAGCCATCCGCAGCTCGCGGCGCACGTAGCCGCGCAAAGTCCAGCGCGCTGCAAGTGCATTCAAGGCAACGCCCAGCGGCTTCGCGAGACTGAGCAGTGGCAGGCGCGGACCGCTCGCGAGCAAGCGCGCTTCGTGTTTCTCGAGGCGGCTGACGAGCTCCGGCAGAAATGCGATCCGGCCTTCGAGGGCGCGCAATCGTTCGGCGTTGCCCTGGAGCTCGCCCAACGTGACCTGGCGGCCGTAAAGGCCATATTGAATGCGCGAATAGATGAAGCGGCCGATGAGACCGCTCGCGACCACGATCAGCATGCAGAAGAGCGCCACGTTGCTGTTGGTCGCTCCGAGGCTGAAGTTGGAGTGATAAAGAATGAGTAGCGGCCCGACGATGCCGAGCACGACGTGAGCATCGAACCAGCGGTTGAGGGAGCCCAGGAAGGAGAGCCAGGCAAAGCGCTTGCGCGCGGAATAGAGCAAGAGCACCAGGATGAGGCTGCCGCCCGTGATGCCGAGTGCATAACCGAGGCCGGTCCCCGGATGAATGTACCTCTCGGTGGGGAAGCGCCACCCGAGGTAGACCAACAGGATGGCGCACAACGTGAACAGGCGCGCGGGCGTCAACCAGCGGCGGCGCTCGACCGCTGCGTCGCTCATCGCGCGCCCTCGCAGAGCGACCGGCGCGCTGGGCGGAGCAGGGCGATGCGGACGCTGGATCGCCGGCACTCGTCGCACATCCTCTCTCACTTGCCTCCCTGGAATAGACATGACTCAGCTCACTTCCCGCGAAATCACCAGCTGCAACTTCTTGCCTTCGGCAGGCCGCAGCACGTCGCTCTGTCCATAGAGATCGCCCGGTGCCGGCGTTGCCTGTCCCGAGCGCGAAATGCGCGCCTCGATCACCACGCGATCGAATGACGACAAGCGGCGTGCCGGCACCATCGCGAGTGTGTCATCCAGCTTGAAGCTCACTGGCCACGTCCCCGTCGACGTGCGCAGCACCGCAAGTGGTGGGCCGGGCGAGTCCGCGGCCTTGGCATAGATAAAGAGAGTCGTGCCGCGCGCCACCCGGTCGGCGAGCTTCTGGTCGATAGTCACCGTGCCGCTTACTTGTACTGGTGCGGCAGGAGCCGCTTTCGCTGGCGACACACCGGCAAGTTGCTCGGCTTCGGCGATATTCGAGTCGATGATGCGCGTGTCGGGCGAGTTTTCCGGAAGGAGGGCGCGCAACTTCTTCCACAATGCCAGGGAGTCCGAATAGCGCTGCTGCTCATGCGCCAGGCTCGCCTTGAGCCAGAGCGCCTTGGTATGCGTCGGCTCAATCTCGAGAGCCCGCTCGAGCGCCTCGGCCGGCGCACCCGCGAGCGAGCCCGACTGCGAGCCGAGCACGTCGGCGTAATCCGCCCACGAGTCGGCGGTCATCGCGTCGAGCTTGATCAGCTTACCGAAGGCGTCACGTGCGGCAGGAAAGTTGCGTTGTTGGCGGTACAACGTCGCCAATGCGCGCCACGCCTCGACATCACGCGGATCCTTGTGCACGCGCTCTTCATATTGAGTCATTGAGGGCGGAGAACTTGTCGCGATCAAGGACGCGACGGGAGTCGCTGCTGCGGGCGCTTGGTCGGCGCGGCCTCGCGCGCGGGCCGCATCCTCGGCCTTCCCAAGATAATCGTACGACTCCGCGAGCAAGAGCCAATCGCTGCGCGAGCCGCCGTCACGAGTGATGCGCTCTTCGAGTCCCGCGGCAGCACCAGCCACAGAATTCAGCATCTCGCCAGATCCCGGAGTGCGCGCGCCTGAGTGCGGGGCGCTCGCATCCGGTGAAGAAGCGACCAGCGCTTCAGGCGTGCCGAGCGAGCGATAGATAATTAATACGATTGCGGCGAACGCGACGGCCACGCCAGCAGCGATGGCATAGCGGTGGATACGACTGTGGAAGGTCGCGGCGAGCACGCGCACGAGTGGCACCAGCACGAATGCCAGTGCCAAGCCGACCAGCATCCCTGCCGCAAACCAAAAATAAGTCGTCATTGACCCCCGCAAAGCAGAATCAATGCGCCCCCCTGACGAAGTGATTGCCACGGCTCGCGCGATGCGAGCCGGCGTAGAGTGTCACTGCTGTAACGCGCTGCTCAAGAGTCGCGAATCAC
>DATIEU010000472.1:0-4431 GCA_035455565.1 Steroidobacteraceae bacterium
GTCGAGTATCAACACGAGAGCGGCGTCGGCATGCGTCTCGAGGCCTACCGCAAAGAGTACCGGCAGGTTCGGCCGCGCTTCGAAAACCTGCTCAACACCTTCGTCTTGTTGCCGGAGCTCAAGCCTGACCGCATCCGCATCGCGCCGGATCGGGCCACCGCTGAGGGCATCGAGCTGACCGTGCGCGGCGATCAGCAAGCGCTCGACTGGTGGGTGAGCTACACGTGGTCCAGCGCACAAGATGAAATGGCGGACACCGAGACCGACCGCAGCTGGGATCAGACGCATTTCTTCAGCGCCGGCGCAGTGTGGACGAATCCGCGCTGGGAAATCACGGTCGCCGGCACCTACCACACTGGCTGGCCGACCACCGCGGTCACGTTGATCGAGACGGATCCGGTCGGTCTCATCGAGGCGGGTCCGCGCAATGCTGAGCGCCTCGATGACTACGCCACGATCGATGTGCGCGTGGCACGCAAGTTCGAGTTCGAGCGCGCGGGTTCGCTCACGGTTTTTGGCGAGATCGGCAACGTGCTCGGCCGTGCAAACGAGTGCTGCGTCGAATACGAGGTCGAGGCCGAGGAAACCCCCGAGCCGGTACTCGATCTGCACACGCGTGATTACCTGCCCGTGACGCCATCTTTGGGATTCGTCTGGCGCTTCTGACGTGGTGTGCGGGGCGACCGCTGCTCCGATGAGCGAGCGGTCGCGCCCGCGTGAGCCCGGCGAGCGTCACACCGAATCGGTGGCCGCGGAACGCTGAAGCTTTGCTGAGCTATTGCACTTCGATCCGTCGCGCCTTCGCCTTCTTCTCGGATCTCTTCGGGATGCGCACGGTCAGGACGCCGTCGCGCGACTCGCAACGGATGCTGTCGGCGTCGACATTCTCCGGCAGCGCAAAGCTGCGCGTGAAGGTTCCATAGGAGCTCTCCACGCGGTGGAAGCGTTCGCTCTTCTCTTCCTCCTCGTGTTTACGCTCACCCTGGATCGTGATCATGCCGTCCTCGGTGGTCACGTGGACGTCGCCCTTCTTGACGGCGGGGAGCTCGGTGCGGATCAGGTACTCCTTGTCGGTCTCGCTGATGTCCGCAGACGGCAGGAAGCTGCGCTTGCCCTCGACGTCGCTGTCGAAGGCCCAATGACGGCGCAACGCACGGTTGAATACGTCATCCATCGAACCGAAAGGCTCCCAACGCATAATTGCCATGGTCGTCTCCTCTAGTCGTCATGTCTGCCCCTGAGGGCCCCACCCCAGTAGCAAAGCGCGTGCCCGCGCTTGCAGACCTGCATCGCGGACCCGAGGTCCCGTCATGGAAAGTTTTGGCTGAACGCCTTACAGCCGCGCTGAAGAAATTCCAGCTCCCGACTGCCGGATTGTCAGGCGATCTCGGGCGAGCGCTCCTGGCGCACGCGGAAAAGCACCGCCAGGCCCGCGATCAGCAGGATGATGAGTGAAGCAAAGCCCGCGCGCTGGCTGTGGAAGGCGCGCGTGAACGCCGCGACGAGCGCGTGCCCCAGGAAGGCTGTTGCGGTGCCGGAGAGCGCGTAGAGACCGAAGAACTGGTTCATCATCGAGACCGGCGCAATGCGCGCGAGCATCGTGCGGCTGGTGCAGAACGCTGCGGTAATCGTGATCGCGAGCAGCGCGAAGGTCGCGAGGTACACGATCTCCGGCAGCGACTGGAAATACGGGAATGACCACAGCGGTTCCGCCGCGGCCGCGTCATACGGCATGAACAGGATCTGGTTGGGCGTGGTCGCGACGGCGCCCACCATGCCGATGCACGTCAGCCCCACGCTGATCTGGATCGCGCGCTTCGAACCGAGCGTGTTGTCGAGCCAGCCGCCGATGAACCCGCCGGAGATCGAGAAGGGCGCGAGCAACACGGCGAAGAGCAGGAGCTGAGCCAGCTCCCAGCCGAACACGCCCGCGGCGTAGATGCCGGCGTACGCGAGGATCGCGACTTTCGCGTCCGTGTAGAGCATGCGCGCGAGCAGATAGAGCGCGACATTGGTGACGCGCCGCGCGCGCTTGATCGTGAGCCAGAGCTGTTCGAGTCCCTCGCTGACGGCGCGGCCCGCCGCTACGCCGGTCGCGCGGCGATCGGGCGTCCACAGCAGCAGTGGGATGATGAAGATCATGAACCAGACGCCAGCCACGGGTCCGGCGATGCGGCTGTGTTCGTGCGTGGCCGGGTCGAGCCCGAAGAGCGGTGTGTCGCGCAGCAACCCACCGAACGTCATGCCGGACGCAGGCAGCGCCACCCCGAACAGCATCACGATCATCGCAGTCAGCGTGCCGAGGTTGCCCGTCGCGATACCGAGGCCGGACAGTCCGCCGATCCGTTGCGGAGTCGCGATCGAGGCGAGCATTGCGTTGTGGAACACCTCGGTGAACTGGAAGCAGGTCGCGAGCACCACGATGAGGAACAGGATCGTGCCGATGCTGAGGCCGCCCTGTGCGCCCGGCATCGCCCACCACAGCGCGATGCAGCTCACCGACATCGTGAAGGCGATCGCGGCGAGCCAGGGCTTGCGCGGCCCGGTGCGATCGGAGATCGCGCCGATCAGCGGCGCTAGCAGCGCGACGCAGACGCCGACGATGGTGTTCGCGAGGCTCCACGCTTCCTGTCCCTTCACCGGGTCGCCGATCACGACGCTGGCGAAGTAGGGCGGGAATACGAAGACGTAAACGAGACTGATGTAGGGCGAGCGCGCGAACTCGAACAGCGCCCACGAGAGCTGCCCGCGCAGATCCGCCGGCCGCTCACCGGTGGTCGAAAGTGTCGCGTCCGGCGCGGCGGATGATGCGACGGCGGAGGTCACGTCTCAGAAATTGATCTTGACCCTGAGCCCGTACTGGATCGGCGGCGCCGCGTAATAGAGCGTGCCGTTGTTCTGGATACCCGAGACGTATTGCTCGTCGGTGATGTTCGTGCCCCACGCTACCGCGGACCAACGCCCGGAGTTCGGCCCGAAGGTGAGTTGCGCATTGACCAGATCGCGCGCTTCGAGTGTCACCTGCGGGTCTGGCCACAGTGCCGCCTGCGTTTCGTCCTGGTGCGAAAAGTCGACGCGCGGCGTCAGTGTGAACTCGCCGAGCCGGATGTCGTAGGCCATGCCGATATTGCCGGTGAACGGCGGCGCGAACGGCACTTCTGCGCCAGACAGGTTGACGACGTTATTGGGGGCGGTGAGGAACGGGTCGATCACAGAACTGAACGTGCCGAGCTCGCTCTCCAGGTACGCGAAACCGAAATCGAGCGAGAAGTCGCCGACGCGGGCCTGGCCACTGAATTCCACGCCCATGATGGTGCTCTCGGTTTCTGCATTTCTGAGCTCAGGATTATTGAGCCCGGGAACGAGGGAATCGAACGCGAAGTTCGCCTGGTAGTCGTCGAAGGTCTGGTAGTAGGCGCTGAACTGCGTGTGGAACTGATCGTTGGCAAGCCGCGCCTTCCAGCCGACCTCGTAGTTGATCACTTCCATCGGCTTGTATACCCCGAAGGGCGGGAAGATGTTGACGCCGCTGCTGACGTGGCCGCTCGAGATGAGGCCGTAGAAGTACTGTGTGTCGCTCGCGTCGATGTTCAGGGCGACCTGCCAGTCCTCGTCGCTCTCCTCGATGCTCTGCCGGTCGCCGCCGGGTGTGGCAAAGGGAATGGTCGGCGGCGCGCTGCCATCGCCGAACGTGTAGTTGGTGAACTGGTCCCTTTCGTACTCGTTGTAACGGGCGCCGGCTTCCAGCTCGAACCGCTCGTTGATGCGATAGCGAGCATGCGCAAAGACCGCGCGATCCTCTTCCTCGTTGATCCACGGGCTGCTGAACCACGGGAACGCCAGGTTGGGGTAGAAGGGACCGCCGATGAAGTTGAATCCGCCTTCCTGCCATGGCGGGAGCTCGGAATCCTGCTTCTGCCAGAACAAGCCGACGGTCCAGCGGAACGCCTGGTTGTCCGCCGACAGCAGGTTGAACTCCTGCGAGTAGAAATCGGCATCGATGCGGCTGTTGAAGATATAGATGTTGGTGGGCACCGGCGGGCTGATCGTGGCGTTCAAGTCGAGATTGTTCACCGACTGGATGTCCTGGTAGCCGCTCAGCGAGCTCAGCGTTACGCCGTTCGCGAATGTGTACTTGAGATCGAGCACTGCGCGCGTCGACTCGTCCGTGTACTCGAAGTTGGCGAACTGCTCGACGACGCCGAGGGGTTCCTGGCCAAAGACGGTGGTCGGATTGCCGCCGAAATCGAGATCGTGATAGTCGAGCTTGAAAACCGCGGAGAAACTCTCCGACGGCTGCCACAAGAAACCCAGCCGGTAGCTGTTGTTGTCGACTTCGCCGGGATTGCCAGTGTAGTCGCCCGTGATGGCGTCGTAGTAGTGATCGCGCTCGTAGTGTCGGTAAGCGAGGCGCAGCGCCGCCGTTTCACC
>DATIEU010000473.1:0-9515 GCA_035455565.1 Steroidobacteraceae bacterium
ATGCGGCAGTCCGATGTCAGCGGCGGACTGGGGATTCAGAAAGCGAACTTCGTGCCGCTCATCAGCGAGCTGGAAGCGCGTGGGCTCGTGGTGCGCGAGCCAGGTACGAACGACCGCCGCGCCTACGCTTTGCACCTGACCACCCAGGGCGAAGCCTTGTTGCGCCGGGCGCGCGAGCTGCACGCGAAGCACGAAGCGCGCCTCACCGAGCGCATCGGCCGCCGGGGCCGGGCGCACCTGCTCGACCTTCTTAATCGTCTCGCGGACGGGCATGAAGATTCCTGATCTCTTCCGGGTCGAGGGCCACGGGGCGATCGTCACGGGTGGCGCGAGCGGCCTGGGTCTCGGGTTCGTCGAGGCGCTGGCCGAAAACGGCGCACGCGTCACCATGCTCGATGCGAGCGGCGAACGCATCGCGCACGAGAGTGCACGCCTGCAACGCGCCGGCTTCGACGTGCACGGCCAGGTAATCGATGTCACCGACCATCCGGCGCTCGATCGTGCCTTCGACGAAGCGGCCGCGCGTTATGGGCGCCTCGACGTGGTGTTCGCCAATGCAGGTATCGACTCCGGGCCCGGGTTCTTGGGCGCGTGGGTGGGCGACGAGCGTCCACGCGTCCCCGAAGGGGCGCTCGAGAATTACAGCGACGAGCGCTGGAACCACGTCATCGACGTGAATCTGAACGGAGTGTTCGCGACCGTGCGGGCGGCGGCGCGCCACATGAAACCGCGGAAGTCGGGCCGCATCATCGTGACCACCTCGGTGGCCGCGTTCCAGTGTGAGCCAGCGATCGGCAGTGCCTACATGGCAGCCAAGGCGGGCGCAGTGCATTTCATGCACAACGTGGCGCTCGAGCTCGCTGGCTACAACATTACGGTGAACGCGATCGCGCCGGGCTTCTTCGTCACCAATATCGGCGGTGGCCACGCCAAGAACCCGGCGGTGCAGCAGGCGGTCGCACGCACCCTGCCGATGCGGCGGGTCGGCTTCCCCGAGGACATCAAGGGATTGGCGCTCTTCCTGGCGTCGCCCGCCTCGGCATACATCACGGGACAACAGATCTCGATCGACGGCGGCTGGACTCTCGGCCGCGCCGATTAAGTGCGCGTGCGGCGCAGTTCCCAGTCGGCGATGCTCGTCTTGGTTCGCACCAATTCTTCGAGCAACGCCGCCGGCTGCCAGTGCATCGGTCCGAAGAGATCGCGGTATTTGCGCATGCCGTCGAGCAGGGTCTCGAGCCCGATCGTCTCCGCGTAGAACAGCGGCCCGCCGCGATAGCGCGGAAAGCCGTAACCCGCCGCCCAGACGACATCGACATCGCCCGCGCGCACCGCAATGCCTTCCTCGAGGATGCGCAGACCCTCGTTGAGCAGCGGATAGAGACAGCGCTCGAGAATCTCCTCGTCGCTGTGTGTGCGCGGCTCGATCCCGAGCTGCCTGGCGCGGGTGCGCAGCAGCTCGAGCGCCTCGGGGTCGTCGTGCCGCGTGCGATCGCCAGGCTCGTAGCGGTAGTAACCCTTGCCGCTCTTCTGTCCGAGGCGGCCCGCTGCATGCAGAGCCACATCCGCCTGGTAGTACGTTGGATCCGGCGGATACCTGTCGGCGTTCGACTTGTGGACGTTGACACCGACGTCGATACCCGCCATATCGAACACCGCGAGGATGCCCATCGCCATGCCCCAGTTCTCGAGCACTGTATCGACACGACGTGGCGTCTCGCCCTCGAGCACCAGGCGCTGCGCCTCGCGCGCATAGCCCTCCATCATGCGATTGCCGATGAATCCGTAGCACACGCGCGCCAGCACCGGCGTCTTGCGCAACGGTCGCGCCAGGTCCATGACGGTACGAATCACCTCGGGCGCCGTGCGCGAAGTGCGCACCACCTCGAGCAGCGGCATGACGTGGGCCGGCGAGAAAAAGTGCATGCCGATCACGTCCTGCGGTCGCGAGACCGCGGTGGCGATGTCGTCAATGTCGAGCGTCGAGGTATTGGTGGCGAGCACCGCCCCGCGCTTCGCGACGCGATCCAGGCTCGTGAACACCTTCTTCTTGAGCTCCATGTTCTCGAACACCGCCTCGATGATCACATCCTCGTCCGCCAGCTCTCCGTAGTCGACCGTGCCGCGGATCAGCGCCATCCGCGTGGCCTTTTCATCCGGCGTGATACGGCCGCGCTTGACCATGGATTCGTAGTTACGCTCGACAACCTCCAGGCCACGCTCGAGCGCTTCGCGCCCGATGTCGAGGATCGTCACGGGGATCCCGGCATTGGCGAAGCACATCGCGATGCCGCCGCCCATTGTCCCGGCGCCGACGATCGCTGCCGATTCGACGGGCCGCGCCGTAGTGTCGGCCGGGATATCGGGAATCTTGCGTGTTTCGCGTTCGGCGAAGAACAGATGCACCAGGGCCTTCGATTCCGTGGTCGCCTTGGCGCGATTCACCAGCTCGGTCTCGTACTCGAGACCGCGTTGCAGGGGCAGCGTCGCCGCCGAGCGGATCGCCTCGATGGCCGTCAACGCCGCCGTGCGATTCGGATACTGCTTCTTCGCCTGCTCGGTGAAGCGCGCGATGATTTCCGGTGTGGCGCTCGACGGATCGACGGGCATCGCGCCGGTGGGGCGCGGAGGTCTGCCGGCGGCGATGAGCTCGCGCGCGTAGCCAATCGCCGCGGCGCGCAGGTCCCCTTCGACGATGGCATCCAGGATGCCGAGCTCGAGCGCCCGCGCCGCATCGATCGGACGCGCACCCAGGACGAGATCGAGCGTGTGCTCGACGCCGATCAGGCGCGGCATGCGCTGCGTGCCGCCCGCGCCGGGAATGATGCCGAGCGTGACTTCGGGCATTGCGATGCGCGTTCGCGTCGCGGCGATGCGGTAGTGAAACGCCAACGCGATTTCGACACCGCCGCCCATGACTGTGCCGTGCATGGCGGCGACCGTCGGGACGGGCAGGGCTTCGAGCCGATTGAAGAGCAATCGGTACGCTGCCTCCTGGGGCGGGCCGGAGAATTCGCTGATGTCCGCGCCCGAGAAAAATGTCTTGCCGGCACACAGCAATACGACGGCCCGAACGCCGGCGAACGCTTCGCTGCTGTCGACGATCCGCAGCAGCTGCTCGCGAACCGCGATATTGATGGTGTTGACCGGCGGGTTGTCGACCGTGAGCACGAGGACGTCACCCTCGCGGCTCACGGAGACCAGGGGCGACTTTTCCGGCGAGGGGCGTTCTTGTGTCATGACGCGATTATCCCGGACAGGGCGCCGGAGTCACTTCGCTGATCGTCGAGCTTCCGCGTAGTTGAGGTCAGGCCACCTGCAGCGGATCGAGCTGGAGCTGGGGGTCGAGCCCGGCGGAACGGACCGCCGCGTTGAGCGTGTTGAGGAGCAGGCACGCGATCGTCATCGGTCCGACGCCACCCGGCACGGGCGTGATCGCGCCGGCGCGACCCAGCGCGCTCGCGAAATCGACATCGCCCACCACGCGATCCTTGCCGCTGGCGTCACGCTCGCGATTGATGCCGACGTCAATGACAATAGCGCCCGGCTTGATCCATTGGCCGTCGAGCGCCCGCGGCCGCCCAATCGCCGCGACCAGGATGTCGGCGCGCGCACATTCGCCGGCGAGATCGCGCGTGCGCGAGTGCGCGATGGTCACGGTGCAGTGTTCGCGAAGCAGCAGCTGAGCCATCGGCTTGCCGACGATGTTGGAGCGACCGACGACCAGGGCGCGCGCGCCCGCGAGGTCGGGCCGGGTCGCGCGGATCAGCAACAGGCAGCCCAGGGGAGTGCAGGGGACCACGGCATCCAGCCCGCAGGCGAGCTTGCCGGCGTTGACCGGATGAAAGCCATCGACGTCCTTGTCCGGTGACACCGCCCAGAGAATCGCATTGGCATCGATTTGTCGCGGCAGCGGCAGCTGCACGAGGATGCCGTGCACGGATGCATCGCCGTTGAGCGTTTCGATCAGGCGCAGCAGCTCGGCCGTCGTGGTCGTCGCGGGCAGGCGTCGATCGAAGGCACGAATGCCGACACTCGCGGCCGTGCGGGCCTTGCTTTCCACGTAAAGCTGGCTCGCAGGATCCTCGCCCACCAGAACCACCGCGAGGCCTGGCGTGACCTGATGGCGGCTCGCGAGTTCGGCGGCACGGCGCGCAATGCGCGCGCGCAGCTCGCCCGCCACCTGCTTGCCATCAATGATCCGGGTGTTGTTGGACGTTTGCGCGGCGGAGTTCGGGCTCAAGGTGATTCCGTCTGGTGTTCGAAGGTTGGGCCTGACATAAGCCGGCATCAGTGTTCCGCGAGCGTATCAGTTGCGTTCTTGGCGCTGTTACGGCGTTCGGTCGCTGTCTTGCCGGGTCTGCACAGCAAATCGTGGGCGCCCCTAGCTATTGATACGGAAAGGATATTAGCGTGCTACGATTGGGCATGCGCCCACTCCGCCGCCCATCTTGAAAGTGGGACGAGTGGGCTAGTTCAATTCACCTCCACGCACCGGGTCCAGACGAGACCCGGGCGGCGAGAGGGGCTCTATGCACGCGCCAGCTCAAAGACCGCCGTCCATCAAGACTCGCCAGCGCGCCGATAACGAAAAGCTGCTGCAGGAGATTGCCAGCTTCTGCCGGCGCGTGGGCATGGCCGAGAGCACCTTCGGTCGCCGCGCGGTGAATGACGGCAAGTTCGTGACTCGATTGCGCTTCGGCGGCCGCGTGACCACGCACACCGTCGAGCGCGTTCGCGGATTCATGGCGCGCATCCCAGCGACCGATGCATCGCACCCCAACGCGTTCGAAGCCGCCGTCGCACGCAGTTCGAGTTCGCCAGGCCTTCATTCCGCTTCGGTGTTTCGTCCGCTGATCTCGAGCTCGCTCGCCGCGGCCCAACCCGCGGAAGCGCGAGGTGATAGCCACACGGAGGGTGACCCGGCACGGACCGATGCGGGCGGCACGCATTTCCGCTTCTACGACAACCGCCAGAAGTATCTCCTGTTCGTGAGCACGTGCACGGAAAAGTGGGTCGTCGCGCAACGGGTCGAGATGGAGCTCGAGCACATCCGGCCCCGACCGCCGGCGCTGCGGCTCTTCGATGCCGGCGTGGGCGACGGCACCGTGCTGACGCGGGTCATGCGCTCCATGCACGATCGGTTCCCGACGGTGCCGTTCTACATCGTCGGCAAGGAGATCAGTCTCGAGGACGTGCGGCTCGCGCTCGAGAAGATGCCCGACCGCTTCTACGAGCACCCTTCGACGGTGCTCGTGATGACCAACATGTATTACTCCGAGTCTCCGTGGCTCAAACCCAATTCGCTGGCTGCGGCGAGCGGCCTCGTGTGGAAGGAAGTGGGGCTCGCCGGCAACACGTCGGGCCAGTTCGAGCGGCAGATCACGGATCTGCAGGGCTTCCTCGCGACGCACTGGACCGCGCGGATCAGCAAGACCTCGGGCAACCCGCTTTATGAGCGTCCCGTGGTGCTGGTGATCTATCGCAGCGATCACAAGCTGCTGCTCGATGCCGTGCGCCCGGTGCAGGGCGCGGTGCGCGCGGATTTCGATCTGGTGCTCGCCTCGCAGCCCTATCGCGCCCGTGCGCCCACCGAATTCAAGGCTTCGCGAGTCGTCGCGCCGCTGGCGCGGGCACTCGGCCCCGGCGGGCGCCTGATCGGTATTCACTCGCACGGCCACGACCCAGGGCTCGAGATCATCCGCAGCGTGTGGCCCGACGAGAACCCCTTTCAGATGGATCGCCACGAGCTGCTGAAGGCCACCAAGATCGCGCTGGGTCCCGAGGCCCGGGGGCTCAATTTCAACGCCTACTCCGACCAGCGATCGATCTTCCGCTACGACATGCACACGCTCCCCTCCGAGATCACGAGCTCCATCGGCACCTCGACGCTGCTCGCGGCCTGGAATGCGGCGATCTACGTCGCGCAGATCGAAGATGAGCGTCTCGAGTCGGTGATGGGCGACCGGCGCTACCTCGAGGCGACGCGCGAAGTGCTGCAGAAGCACGGCAAGCTCTGGTTCCTGAACGAGTCGTACTCCATCTCGCGCCAGCGCTTTGGCACCTGATCCAAATGCTCATCGTCTGCGGAGTCCTGCGATGACCCGACCATCGAGCCCCGACGTGGCGAGCGCCGAATCCGCAGGCTGGGACGCCGAGCGCGCGGCCATCGTGCGCCTGTGCAGGAACGCTTCGCTCGAGATGACTTACCACGACGCCGGTCATCTCAATGAATGCCGTGCGCTGCTCGGACGTGGCGGCCGCATTTACGTGAGTCACCTGCCGCAACAGAGCTGGGAACAATCGGTCGCCGCCGCGATCGAGGTGCAGGAGGCAGGATTCATCCCCGTTCCGCACGTGCCGGCGCGACACCTGGTGAATGCTGAGCAGCTCGACCAGTTGCTCGGACAGCTGACGAGCAAGGCCGGGGTCGAGCAGTTGCTCCTGATCGCCGGCGATCGCGAGCCCGTCGGTTCGTTTGTTTCGTCGGGCGACGTTCTGCGGACCGGGCTATTGCATCGACATGGAATTCGGCGCGTCAGCGTCGCGGGACATCCGGAAGGGCATCCCCAGATCGCGAACGAGGAACTGCGGGCCGCGCAGGTCGACAAGGCACGACTCGCCGCGGATGCGGGCATCGAGCTCGGGTTTGTCACACAGTTCGCGTTCGATGCAAAGCCCATCGTGCAATGGACGAACGATTTGCGCTCGCGCGGTCTCAGGAATCCGATTCATATCGGTCTCGCGGGGCCCGCGCGACTCACCACGCTGGTCCAGTACGCGTTGCGGTGTGGCGTTGGACCTTCGGTCAAGGCGCTCAGCGGCCGCGCTGCCAGCTTCGGCCGGTTGCTGGGTCAGCACGGTCCGGAGACCCTGGTCAGGGAACTGGCCAGGGCCCGGGAACGCGGCCTCGAGATCGATGGCATTCACCTCTTCTCGTTCGGTGGACTGGCTCGCACCTGCAAGTGGATCCGCGCGGTCGAGGACGGGCGCTTCTCGCCGGATGACGCCGGATTTGCGGTGGAAGTGGCCAGTTGAACCTCGCAGGAGACGCGTTTGGCCGCTGTCCGGGAACGCGGCTTGCTTGACTGGCGGGTAGGGGTAATCTGTTGAGTTCCATGCCAGATACGAAACCCATGATGCGCACGCTCGAGCCGAAGGCGCGCGCCGAGGTCGAGGCCATCATCGCGCGCCTGAAGGGCGAGCCCGGCCCGTTGCTGCTCGTTCTGCACGCCGTGCAGGACGCGCTCGGCCACATTCCGCCCGCGGCCGTGCCCGTCATCGCCGAGGGACTCAACCTGTCGCGGGCCGAAGTGCATGGTTGCGTGACCTTCTATCACTACTTCCGCGACCATCCCGCCGGCCGGCACACCATCCGCATCTGTCGGGCGGAGGCGTGTCAGTCGATGAATGGCGAGGGCCTCGCGGAACATGCCAAGCGTCGTCTGGGCGTCGACTTTCATCACACGACCACGAACGGCGAATTCTCGCTCGAGCCGGTCTATTGCCTCGGCAATTGCGCCTGTTCGCCCGCGGTGATGATCGATCGCACGCTCTATGGACGCGTGACACCGGAGAGATTCGAAGAGTTGCTCGAAGAATGGGAGGAGGAGGGCGCATGACGGCGACGGTGTACGTACCGCGCGATGCCAGCGCCTTGTCCCTCGGCGCTGAGGAAGTGGCGCGCGCCATCCGCGAGCAGGCGCAGGCACAGCGCATGGATCTGAAACTCGTACGTAACGGCTCGCGCGGCCTCTTCTGGCTGGAGCCGTTGGTCGAGGTGGAAACGCGCGAGGGGCGCGTGGGTTATGGACCCGTCACCCTGAGAGATGTCGCCGGCCTCTTCACCGCCAAGTTTCTCGAAGGCGGCGCACACCCGTTGCGCCTTGGACCCGTAGACCAACTGCCGTACCTGGCCAGCCAGCAGCGACTCACGTTCGCGCGCGTCGGCAAGATCGATCCGCTGTCGCTCGAGAGCTATCGCGCCGAGGGCGGCTACCAGGGGCTGGAGCGCGCCCTGGCGATGAGCGGCGCGGAAATCGTGAAAGCAGTGACCGACTCAGGGTTGCGTGGACGCGGGGGCGCGGCCTTCCCGGCGGGCATCAAGTGGAAGACGGTGTTCGACCAGGCGACGCCGCAGAAGTACGTCACCTGCAATGCGGACGAGGGCGATTCCGGGACGTTCGCGGACCGAATGTTGATGGAAGGCGATCCGTTCTGCCTCATCGAAGGCATGACGATCGCCGGCATCGCCGTGGGCGCCACCCAGGGCTACATCTATCTGCGCGTCGAATATCCGCATGCGCATGAGACACTCGAGCAGGCTATCGCGATTGCGCGTCATCAGGGTTACCTCGGCGACAACGTGCGCGGCAGCGGCAAGCGCTTCGAGCTCGAAGTGCGGTTAGGGGCCGGTGCTTACATCTGCGGCGAAGAAACCTCGATGCTCGAAAGCCTCGAGGGGAAACGCGGCGAAGTGCGCGTGCGTCCGCCGCTCCCGGCGATCAAGGGACTCTTCGGTCAGCCGACGATCGTCAACAACGTGATCACCCTCGCGAGCGTGCCGGTGATCCTGCAGAAGGGCGCGGACTTCTATAAGGACTTCGGTATGGGCCGCTCGCGCGGCACGCTGCCGATCCAGCTCGCCGGCAACATCAAGCGGGGAGGGCTCATCGAGCGCGCTTTCGGTGTGACGCTCAAAGAGCTCCTCTATGACTACGGCGGCGGCTCTTACACGGGCCGGCCCATTCGGGCTGTGCAGGTGGGTGGACCGCTCGGCGCCTATGTCCCCGCGTCGCAGTTCGACACGCCGATCGACTATGAGGCATTTACCGATATCGGGGGCCTGCTCGGGCATGGTGGCATCGTGGTGTTCGACGACACGGTCGACATGGCGCGCATGGCGCGTTACGCGATGGAGTTCTGTGCCATCGAGTCCTGCGGCAAGTGCACTCCGTGCCGGGTCGGATCGACCCGCGGGGTCGAGATCATTGACCGCATCATTCAAGGGGTTGACCGGGAGCGAAATCTTGCGCTGCTGGATGAATTGTGCGAAACGATGCTGCACGGATCGCTGTGTGGGCTGGGGGGTCTAACCCCCTACCCGGTGCGTAGCGCACTGCGGCACTTCGCGGCGGATTTTTCAGGTACACCAAGGCACTAGCCAGCGTTCCGCGACTGAGGAAGTTACATGTACGCGATTGACTATCGGGACCAGGGAACACCGGCCAGCGCCAGTGACGCACGCGTGACAGTCGAGATCGACGGCGCCAGCGTCACAGTGCCCGCCGGCACTTCGGTTATGCGCGCTGCCGCGGCCGCGGGTAACAGCATTCCCAAGCTCTGCGCCACCGATACGCTGAAGGCGTTCGGCTCCTGCCGCCTGTGCCTGGTCGAGATCGAGGGCCGCCGCGGTACGCCTTCGTCCTGCACCACCCCGGTAGAGCCGGGTATGAAGGTAACCACCCAGTCGCCGCGCCTGGCCAAGCTTCGCCGCGGCGTGATGGAGCTCTACA
>DATIEU010000474.1:0-2553 GCA_035455565.1 Steroidobacteraceae bacterium
GCAGGCGTGGCGGCGTGACGCACCAAGTGAATCCGCGCGCGTACCCGTTCGGCTTCGTTGCTGGCCGCGACGTTGGGTGGCAGCGCGTCCAGGACGCTCTCCGCCTCGTCGGCATCGTCGCTGCGTGCGAGCGCTTCGGCGAGGTCGATGCGCGCGGCCGCATTCTCCGGGTCATCGGCAAGGAGCTCCCTCAGGAGCGCCACCGCGCCAGCTGCGTCGCCCGCGTTGAGCAGGACCTGTGCCTGGTCACGTAAACCTTCGGAGGCGCGGGGAACATGCTTGTCGAACACCATCTTCAAGCGAGGCATTGGCTGCACGCCGACGAAGCCGTCGACCTGGCGGCCATCGCGAAACACCCGTACGTCCGGGATGCTGCGAATGCCGAACTGGGCGGCAAGCGCGGGCTCCTCGTCCGTATTGACGCGGGCCACGGCGAGCCGTCCGCCGTAGGCGTTGACGAGTTGCTCGAGCAGCGGTGCGAGGGCGCGGCACGGCGCGCACCACGGTGCCCAGAAGTCCACGGCGACCGCGACGTGCCGTGAACGTTCGATGACATCGGCGGCGAACCGGGCCGAGTTGGTATCGAAGATCGCGGCGGGCGAACCCGTGCTGGCGCTCATGGCGGCGACAGTATACTGAGTGTCCATTTGGTCACCCGTGGAAAAGTTGCCAATGCCTCGTCCGGTGACGCCGTTGCTGAGCGTCGATATCGTGATCGAGCTCATCGACCACGCGGAGCGCCCGATCGTTCTCATCGAGCGCCGTTTCGAGCCGCATGGCTGGGCGCTCCCGGGCGGCTTTGTCGACGTCGGTGAAACGGTGGAGCAGGCCGCCGTGCGCGAGGCGCATGAAGAGACGAGTCTCGGGGTGGACCTGCAAATGCTGCTCGGATGCTATTCCGACCCGCGGCGCGATCCGCGCGGTCACACTGCCAGCATCGTGTTCGTGGCGACTGCGCAGGGCCAGCCGCAGGCGCGCGACGACGCCCGGGCGGTGATGCTGGCCGATCCCGCGGCGCCGCCACCGCTGGCCTTCGATCACGCGCGGATCCTGGCCGACTACCTGCAACGCGGCCGTCGCCGCTAGGTGCCCATCGGCGCAGCGTCGTCCGGGGTGCGGATTGGTACAATGCGCGCCCTCCTGCCAGCTCACCTGGAGCTACTGCATGTCCGCCAATCCGGCGTCGTCTGCGCCCGCTTTCATACGCCCGGCGGCGGCCCCGCTCGAATCCGCAGTCGGCCGCGCGGTGAACCGGCGCTACCTCGCGGATGAGAGCGAAGCGGTGCGCGAGCTCCTGCAACTGGCGCGGCTCGACGCCGCGACCGGCGCGCAGGTGCGTCAACTCGCGGTGGAGCTGGTCGAGTCGGTGCGACGCAATCGCACCCGCAAGGGCGGGCTCGATGCGTTCCTGCGGCAATACGATCTGGCTTCGCGCGAGGGCGTCATCCTCATGTGCCTCGCGGAGGCATTGCTGCGCATCCCCGATGCCGACACCGCGGACCGGCTGATCGCGGACAAGATCGCGGCCGGCAACTGGTCCGAGCACGTCGGCAGCAGCGATTCGCTGTTCGTGAACGCCTCCACCTGGGGACTGCTGCTCACAGGGAAACTGGTGCGGCCCGACCCGGAGGAGCTGAGCAACCCCGGCGCCGTGATCGCGCGCCTGGCCACGAGGTTGGGCGAGCCGGTCGTGCGTGCCGCGCTTCGCCAGGCAATGCGGATCATGGGACATCAGTTCGTCATGGGGCGCACGATCGAAGAGGCGCTCGCGCGCGCGGCGGAGGCCGAGAACCGCCTGTTCCGCTACTCGTTCGACATGCTGGGCGAGGCGGCCATGACGACCGAGGATGCATTGCGCTACCTCGCGGCCTACTCGCACGCGATCGCGCAAGTCGGTGCGGCGCGTGCCGACCTGCCGGACGAGGCCGCGCCAGGTATCTCGGTCAAGCTGTCGGCACTCTTTCCGCGTTACGAGTTTGCGCAGCGCGAACGCGTGCTCGCCGAGCTCGCGCCCCGCCTCTTGCAGCTCGCGGCCCAGGCACGCGACGCGCGCGTCGCGCTGACGATCGATGCCGAGGAGGCCGAGCGCCTGGAGATTTCGCTCGAGCTGATCGATCGCGTGTTGCAGGCGCCGTTCGTCGCCGGCTGGGGTGGCTTCGGTCTTGCCGTACAGGCCTACCAGAAACGCGCCTCGGATGTCTTGCGCTGGCTGATCGAACGGGCACGCACGCACCAGCGCCGGCTCATGGTGCGCCTCGTGAAGGGCGCCTACTGGGACAGCGAGATCAAGCGCGCGCAGGAGCGTGGATTGGCGGGCTATCCCGTCTTCACGCGCAAGCCCAACACCGACGTTTCATATCTCGCCTGTGCGCGGTTGCTGCTCGCGGGCGCGGACGTCGTGTATCCGCAGTTCGCCACCCACAACGCGCACACCGTGGCAAGCATCATCCACATGGCGCGCGCTGCCGGAAAATCGTTCGAGTTCCAGCGCCTGCACGGCATGGGCGAGGAGCTGTACGCGGAGATCGTCGGCCCGGACAAGCGCGACCTGCC
>DATIEU010000475.1:0-3375 GCA_035455565.1 Steroidobacteraceae bacterium
AACCAGCCTGAAAAAGGGCCAGATGGTGACCCTGGTCGGCTTCGGCACGTTCTACGTCGGCAAGCGCAAGGCGCGCGCCGGGCGCAACCCGCGCACCGGCGAAGCACTCAGCATCGCAGCGTCGCGCGTTCCCAAGTTCCGCGCTGGCAAGGCCCTCAAGGACGCGATCAACTGAGGTAAACTACCGCCCCCCTCTTTTGCGGTGCGGAGGGTGCTTAGCTCAGCGGTAGAGCGTCGCCCTTACAAGGCGAATGTCGTAGGTTCGACCCCTACAGCACCCACCAGGGAACGGAGCGGTAGTTCAGTCGGTTAGAATACCGGCCTGTCACGCCGGGGGTCGCGGGTTCGAGTCCCGTCCGCTCCGCCAATTCCTCCAAGCAGTTATCCATGCATCGAAGGACGTTAGCGCTCGCCGCCCGTTAGTCGTCAGCCGAGCGTTGGCATTCGGCCAGAATTGGGCACCGACGTTGATCTGGATCAAATAGCCGCGCTTCCGGCTGCTACCCTCCGGTTGTTGCGGAGAATGGCAGCTATCGCAAACGCGCCAGCGAGGAGCCCGGAGATGACAACGCGCGTGACCGCTGATCCGAAGGCCGAGCAGTCGCTTCGGCTGCGCTTCGACGCATTCGAGCTCGACGAAGCCGATGCTCGCCTGATGCGCGCCGGTCAACCGGTGCCGCTCGCGCCGAAGCCGTTTGCCGTCTTGTGCGCGCTTGCACGGACACCGCGAGCGCTGGTCACGAAGAACGCCCTGCTCGACGGCGTCTGGGGCCATCGCTTCGTGAGCGAGTCGGTCCTCAAATCGACCATCAGCGAATTGCGCGCAGCGCTGGACGACGACCCGAAGAAACCCCGCTACATCGAAACGGTGTCGCGGCGCGGATATCGTTTCATCGCCGCGCTCGGCGGGCCGGCGGCCAGCGCGGTCGCCGCGCTGGCGGCGACGAGCGCGATGATCGGTCGCGCCGATGCGCTCGAGCGGCTGCGCGCGGCATGGCGGCTCGCGGCTGAGGGCAGGCGCCAGATCGTCTGGGTCGCGGGCGAAGCTGGCGTGGGAAAGACCACGCTCATCGAGCGCTTCATGGCCGAAGTGGGCGAAGCGCATTGCGCCCACGGGCAGTGCGTCGAGCAGTACGGCGCAGGCGAGCCTTATCTGCCGGTCCTGGAAGCAATCGCCGACTGGTGCCGGCGCGATGCGGCCGTCGCCGAGCTCGTTCGCGCAGTCGCTCCGACCTGGCTGCTGCAGCTTCCCTGGCTTACGACCCCGGTCGAACGCGAGAGCCTGCGCCGAGAGCTGACCGGCGCTGGGCAGGCGCGAATGCTGCGCGAGATGGCGGAGCTCCTGGAGCGCCATACGGAGAATCGCCCCTTGCTCCTCGTCACCGAGGACCTGCACTGGAGCGACCAGGCCACGATACAGCTGATGGATTACGTGGCGCGCCGGCGCGGCGCCACGCGGCTGGTGTGGCTCGCGAGCTTCCGCCTCACCGATATCATCGCCTCGGACCATCCGCTGCGCGCCGTGCGCCACGAGCTTCGCCTGCACGGGCTCGCCGACGAGATCGTGCTCGATGCGTTCTCGGAGCAGGAAGTCGCGCAGTACGTTGCCGCGCGCGCACCGGCGCTGGCGGCGGACGAGAAGTTCGTGCGCGCATTGCATGGCCGCACCGAGGGCCTGCCGCTCCTGGTTGCCGACGTGGTGGACGAGGTCATGGCGCGCGGCTCGCTATCGCGCTCGATGGCGGTGCCGAAGAGCCTGACTGGAATCATCGAGCGCTACATCCGGCAGCTCGCACCGGAGGAGCGGGCGCTGCTCGAGGCGGCTAGCGTATGCGGTGCGGAGTTCCGGCTGGCGACCGTGGCGTGCGTGCTGGAGCGCGATGTAGCATCGCTCGCCGAGTCCTGCGCCGAGCTCGCGCGCCGACAACGGTGGCTGAGCGATGCCGACGGAGGATACGCCTTCCGTCATACGCTATACCGAGAGGTGCTTTACCAGCGCATTGCCCCGCTTATGCGCGTCCAGCTGCATCGCAAGGTCGCCGGTGCGCTCGAGCGCGAGCGCGCCAAGGCACCCAAGGTCAGCGCGGCCGAGCTCGCCTTCCATTTCGAGCAAGGCCGAGAGCCCGAGCCGGCACTGCGCTATTACGCGGAAGCGGCGGAGTCGGCTCTGCTGCATTTCAGCCCTGCCGAGACGATGAGCCTTACAGAACGTGCGCTGTCGCTGCTGCCGTCGCTCGAGGCGACGAGCGCGCGCACCACGCTCGAGATCACGCTCGCCGCGCTGCAGGGGGCGGCTGCGGTGCAGGCGGTCGGCATAGGCTCGAGAGAAGCGAAGCGGGCCTATCAGCGCGCCCAGTCGCTGCTCGACCAGGCACCCCAGCACCCGTTGCGAGGCTTGTTCCTCCACGGGCTCGGCGTCGTCCTATGGGTAAGGGGCGAACTGGGCGAGGCAAACGTCCTCGCCGAGCGCAGCGAGGCTCTCTCGGATCAGACCGGAGATGCGACAACGCGGCTTTGCGCGTGCCTGGTCCATGGAATCGTCCAACACGTGCGCGGGCGGCCACGAACCGCACGCGCCTGGCTCGAAAAGGCCATCGCGGCGGCCGAGGGCATCGACAAGACCACGGCGCCGGCCGTCTTCGCCGCCGATCCGACCGTTATCGCTCTCGGCCTGCTCGCGCTCCAGTTGATGCACCTCGGCTTCGTGGCCCGGGCGCGCGCGCGCGTGCGCGAGGCGCACGCACGCGCCCGCGCTCTTCGCGCGCCGGGCCCGCAAGCGGCTGCATTGTGGTTCGACACGCTTGTGGAGGTGCGGATCGGCAATGCGAAACGGGTCGCCGATCTCGCTTCGCAGGTCCTGGCGCTGACCGAGGAGTACGCGCTGATGCCGCACGTCCGGGCCGTGCAGCTCTGGTGGCGCGGGTGGGCGCAGGCGCGGCTCGGGGACGCCCGCGGCGGCTATGCCCGCATACGCGAGGGTCACGAGCAAGCCGTGCCGTTCGGCTTGCGTGGCTTGATTAGCGAAGCGCACGCCTATGGCGCTGAAGCGCTCGCTCGTTGCGGGGATTGGCCCGCTGCTCGGCGCGAGCTGGACGAAGCGATGTGCTGCGCGGAGGCAATCGGCGAGCGGCAGTATCTGACGCAGTTGCTGCTGCTCGACGGGCAGATCGCCGATGGGGTGGGCGAACCGCAGCGCGCCCGCGATTCGATTCGGCGGGCCGTTGCCGAAGCGCGCGCCCAGGAAGCGCTTTGGCTCGAGCTGGTTGCGCTGTCGGCGCTATGCGAGCGCACCGACGCCACTGCAAAGGATTTCGCTGAGCTGCGTCGCGTCGTGGACCAGCTCAACGAGGGCCTGGATACCCCGCCGGTGGCAAA
>DATIEU010000476.1:0-3827 GCA_035455565.1 Steroidobacteraceae bacterium
CTCATCCTCAAGCGTTACCGCGCGGGCAGCATGGAGCGTTTCCAGGTTCACTTCGATTCGATTCACGAGCTGGCCAACCGCTACGTGGTGCTGATCTGGTACCTCAACGACGTCCAGGAGGGCGGCGAGACGCGCTTCCCCCGGCTCGACCTGTCGGTCGCGGCGCGCACCGGCCGCCTGCTGATGTTCCCGCCGTACTGGATGTATCAGCATGCGGGTCTGCCTGCTAAGTCCGGCGACAAGTACATCGTTTCGACCTACCTTCTCTTCTGACTCAGAGTGCATAGTTCCAGCGCTCGAGGCAGGGCTGTATGAGTGCAATCACCGGCTCGAAGTGACCCTCGTAGGGCTTCCAGCGGCCGATCGACTTGCTATGCACCGGCTGGATGACCTGCGAATAGCTCGGCGTGCTTATGAAACCCTTGGCACGCGCATGCGCCGCCGGTGCGAGCATTGCGTCGTTCCACGCCAGGCCCAGGAAGCCGGCGATGGCGCGCACCTGGTTCTCGAAATCAGCGACGAGTGTCTCGTAGCGCACTTCGTGCACCTGCGCTCGCAGCAGCGCTTGCTGCTGATACCAGAAATCGAGTGCACGCCTGTAACCCAGGGCGAGCGTCGGCAGGTCGCGGCACATCAGGGCGAATTCCGGTGCCCGGAAGTGCTGCATGTAGCAGCTCAGGATGACGTCGCACGGGTGGCGGTAGGCATGCAGGATGGGCGAGTTGGGAAAGAGCCGGCGAATTGCTGGCAGCCGCAGGATGTTGAGCGGGTTCTTGTCGATGAGCCGCTGGCCGGGCTCGAGCGCCACCTTGCGGCGCGTGAGCTCCCAGTAGCGCGCGCGTGCCCGAGCGAGCTGCTCGCGGGTGGCGGGCGCCATCCTGTCCGGATAGCCGATGCCGTCCTCGAGCAACACGTCGATCGCATTCTGCAGGTAGGGCTGCTCATCCATGCTGACGAGCGTCGGATGGGCATCGAGCGTCTGCTCGAGCAGAGTCGTGCCCGAACGCGGAAAGGCGACGATGAACACCGGGCTCTCAGCCGCGTCCGGCGCGTCATCCGGGTTCCATTGCGCGACGTCCGCCGGGTCACAGCCAAAGCGCGTGATGTGCATCGGCGGCTTGCGCCGCGCGGCCGCCTCGGGTGCCGTCCTCTGTAACTGCGCCACCTGCGAGCGATGGGCCTGGACCAGGGCGGCGAACGCCTCTTCGTGGCGATGCAGCGCATCGAGCGATTTTGCGAGGTGGAACAGGTGGTAGTGGCGGCGATGATCCTCGCTGCACGCGGCATTGATCTGCCGGAAGTGCTCGCAGGCGGCGGCGTGATCTCCCTGGCGCTGGGCGATCTGGGCGCGCGCCAGCGTCAGTTCGGTGCCGAGCGTGGCCGCGCGCGGATCGGCCTGTAAGCGAGCGAGCCCCGCCGCGGCTTCAGTGAGTTGATTGGTGCGTTCCTGGACCTGCAGCAGCGTTAGCAGCGCGTGAGGAGAAGGTCCTGGATCCCGGCGCGCGAGCTGCACCGCTTCCTGGGCGCGCCTGGGCTCGCCCAGGTTGATCAGCAGGAGCGCGATCTTCGCGACGAGGTCCGTGCTGAGACCGCGCAGAGCAGTCCACTGTCCGAGCGCCTCGAGCGCCTCGTCGTTGTGGACTGATTCATAGCAGCAGTGTGCGTACTGGTAACGAATCTCGGCGTCGTTCGGTGACAGCTTCACCGCGCGTCCCAGCACGTCACGCGCCGACTCGTAATCGCCTCGATCGATGTGCAGGAGGCCCACGTTGTAGGAGAAATCGGCCGAGGCCTCGCCGAGCTGCGCGGCTCGTGCATAGGCGTTGAGCGCCTCGTCGTAGCGGCCCGCGGCGCGCAGCGTGGTGCCGAGATTGATCCAGTGCGCTCGTTCGAGCGGGGCGCGCCGCGTGAGCCCGGAGAAGGCCTGCACCGCTTCCGGGTAGCGCGCCTGCGCGGTGAGCGTCAATGCGAGTGCGGTCAGAGCGCCCAGGTGATCGGGTTGCAGGGCCAGGGCGCGGCGGCTGCTCGTCTCCGCGTCGACGTGTTGCCGGCGCTCGAGCATGGCCATGGCGGTGCGAGCCAGCAGGTCGGGGTTTTCGGTGGGGCTCGTCATGCCGCGTACGTGTGAAAAACAAAGGGGCCGCGCGGCTTGGACCGCGCGACCCCTGAAGTGTCGCAGTTTGCTCCTAGAACTTGTAGGTGAAACGTCCCCAGTAGAACCGCCCGATCGTGTCGTAGGTCTGCACGTCGGTGTTCGCGTTGATGACGTTGTTCTGGTAGAGAATCGGCGGCTCCTCGTCGGTCACGTTCTCCGCGCCGAGCTGCAGCTCCACGCTCTTGCCGATGCTGTACCCGACCTGCAGGTCCAGATACGTCATGGAAGGCACGAGCAGGTCAGGCGAAGGTCCCGGTGCTCCATCCGGATCGAGAAGGCTGATGGAGTCGATGTAACGGGTCTTGGCCAGCGCGTTGAAGTTCTGGTAGGCCCAGCCGATGCCGAGGATGGCGCGCCATTGCGCATAGTTGCCGTACTGGCGGTCGTACGTCCCCACCACCTCGATCGGCTCGGACCCTGGTATCGGCAGCGTGTTCTTGTAGCTGTCGATATAGGTCGTGTCCACGCGGAAGCGCCAGTCGCCCAATCCCGTGCCGCGCAGGTTGTACTGCACGCCGAGATCGACGCCGTTCGTTTCCAGCGTTCCGAGGTTGACCGTCGGTTGCAGGATGGTCTGGATTTCGCCGTCGGAGAACCGCGTCATCAGGTCGCAGAAGAAGGCCGACCCCGTCGCCGCGCAACCCGTGGCGGTCGTGTTGACGTCGAGCGCCGTGATGACGTCGTCGATCTTGTAGTCCCAGATGTCGACGGTCAGCGAGAGTCCTTTCACGAAGCTCGGTTCGTACACGAAGCCGTAGGTGAGCACATCGCCCGTCTCGGGATCGAGCTCGGTGTTGCCGGTGATGAGGCCCGTGATCTGGGAGTTCGGCTGCTCGAAGCTGCCATCCTGGGGCACGTTCTCGCAGGCCAGCGCCAGGTTCGGGTTCGCTGCCACGGCCGCCGCCGTCAGGCCCACGCACGGATCGTTGAAGGTGGGTGCATTGGCCGATGGAGCGATGAACTGATCGAAGATCGTCGGCGCGCGGAACACCTCCGAGTAGGAAGCTCGCACCAACAGATCCGAGAACGGCCGGTACTCGAGCTTGACCACGCCGTTGGTGGTGTCGCCGAACGTCGAGTAGTCCGAGTAGCGCATGCCCAACGTCAGGTTCAGGGAGCGCGCCAGCGGCTTGTCTGCGAGGATCGGCACGAACACCTCGGCGTAGCCCTCGTACACATCCTGCGAGCCGGCCGAATCACCACTGCACGCCTCTTGCGACAGCAGGCAGTTGATGAAGAGCGGAGGCGCGGCTTCGGTGAGGAAGTCGGTGTCCCAGCGGCCGGTCTGCTCCAGGTAGTCGGCGCCCACGGCCAGCTGCACGGCGCCGGCGGGCAGCGAAAAGATCTCGCCGGTGGCGCTCAGGTTGGCCTGCTTGGTGTCGTACTTGAAGTTCTGGTTGTACTTGCCGGCGATACTGTTGAGCGCTGCAACCTGGCTCGGATCGGACAGATTGAAGATGTTCACCGGGACGCAGCCCGAGATCGGCGCCGTCGGCGTGCCGCAAGTCGGCGTGCCGTCGGGCGCGATGAAGGATGGGCCGAAGGCGTTGGCGAGCGCCGGCTGGAACATGTAGCCGGAGGCCGCCCGCTCCTGGTCGAGCCGGCTGTAACCCGCGGACGCATCCCAGGTCCATGTCGAGGCGCCCAGCGCACCGCGCGCGCCGACCACGAT
>DATIEU010000477.1:0-4950 GCA_035455565.1 Steroidobacteraceae bacterium
CGAGCACAGGGAGTGGCAACTGGATGGTGATGTTCGCCAATTCCGCCGGAGGATATAGCGCACCCATCAACACGACGCAGCCGAACACAAACTATGCAAGCGCCATACCGATTGACTACAACGCTGACGGCCTCGAGGACATCTTGGTCCCCTACACGGGCAACACTTGGTGGGTGATGCTCGGTACTTCTACCGGCCTGGCAGCACATGCGAACACTGGCGCAGCAGTGACTACCACGGGCAAGGGTGCCAACGCACGCGCAATTGATATCGACGGCGACGGCTACCAGGATCTCGTGTGGGCCGATTTGGTGGGTTACGCCGGCGGCGACGCGATCCGATATCGGACACGACTCCCGGGCGGTGGCTTCTCCGCAGCCATCAACCTAGTCGGACCCATGCCTGCCGACCAGATGTTCACTTCAGTCTTCGGACACATCAATCAATCACGCACGCATCGCATTCCGGATTTTGATGGTGATGGGCGTGGTGACATCGTCTATCAAATGGTTGTTCGTATCTGGAATGAAATCACTTGGCAATACAACTACAGCGCCAGAGTGCTGTGCTCCAGCGGCTGTAACCTGATCACGACTACAGGGACCGTAGCTTCGTCTGTGTTCTTCGGAGACTTCAATGGAGATCGCATGGACGATCTCCTCTACTACACGAGCGCTGGTACGACGTATAAAGCACGCTTCAGTCGTGGAACCAGCTTCGGCAGCGAAATCCTTGCATTGACTGCTTATGCAGTCGACGTACACGACTGGGAGGGCGACGGCTATGACGACATTCTGGCGTTTCCGCCGGGCGGCTTCCTGCACCTGATTCGCTCTACCGGTGAGGGGTTCGTTAATCTCGGCAGCACCGGCATTCCCCTGTCGGGGGGCGCAATCGCTGATGTGAACGGCGACGGGCTGGCCGACATCGCCTACGCGGCTAGCGGGACCTGGCGATTGCGTCCGCACGCCGGGACTTATCCCGATCTCTTGCAAACGGCGACCGATGCCTTCGGCATCGCGACCACATTCGCCTATCTGCCGCTCACCGATGGCTCGGTGTACACCAAGGCTAGCGGCTCGAGCTTTCCAACGCAGGAGTATCAAGGCGGCATGTGGGTCGCGCGCACGCAGACCTCGAGCAATGGCATCGGGGGCACATACACACTGACGCACAGCTACGAGAGTGCGCGGTTACACCTGCAGGGCCGCGGGTCGCTGGGCTTCGGCAAACACACCGTAATCGACAGCCGAAATAGCATTCGCACCGAGGAAACGTACCTTCAGAACCCAGCGGAATATCAGGCGATCGGTGCGCTGGACTTACTCCGGCTGAAGCAGGGGAGCGGAACCCTGATTGCGGAGTCGGATAACACTTGGAGCAAGCTCACCTATAGTTCTGGGACCAGCGAGAGACGTTTCCCCTACGTAAGTCAGCACACGGTGAAGCGCTGGGAAGCCGAGGGCGCGTACAACGGCGCTGCGCTGAGCACGACGACCACGATCAACACGGTCGATTCGACGAGCGGCACGATCTATGACTCGACCACAACGACCGTAGAAGAGACAACCGCCAACGGCGTGCAGCCGGGCGCGTCGTACGTTGCCCGTACCTACCACCCGCTCGCGGACATGCGCAACGACACGAGCAGCACATGGTGCATCGGGAGGCCCCAGCGCACCGAACTCACTAACTCGCACAACCGCACTGTGGGTGGCGCGCCGATCACGCGTACGACGACCCGCACTTGGATCCCCACCGAGTGCCGGATCACCCAGGAGATCATCGAGCCCGACAGTACGCAGTGGAAGGTGACTCGCGACCTCCTCTATGACGGCTGGGGCAATATCAGTTCTGACACGATCACCGGCATCGGCATGTCGGCGCGCACGACGACCACGACTTGGGCCGTCAACAACGGACGTTTCCCCCAGTCAACCACGAATGCGCTCTCGCAAACCACGCAGTTCGGCTGGGACGCGACCATCGGCACGCTCACCAGCGTGACGGACCCCAACGGACTGATCACGAGCTGGCAATACGACGTCTACGGGCGTCGTACGCGCGAGAACCGCCCGGACGGTACCGCCACCACGTACGATCTCAACCAGTGCACCTCCGGTTGTGACTCGCGCGTGCGGCTCTACGTTCAGGAGCGCCCGCGCGACATTTCTAACAATGTGGTGCGGACTGACATTCAGTATTTCGACCAGCTGGATCGCCCGCTCTACGAGTACCGCCAGATGCTTAGTGGGAGCTATTCGATCACCACGCGGGCGTACGACTCTCTGGGTCGCGTAATCAATGAGTACTTTCCCTTCTGGAGCGGCACGTCGACACCCCCTTACGCGACGCTGACGTATGACGTGCTGGGGCGCATCAAGCAAATCTCCCGCCCTACTTCGGACTCCGATGCAACGGCCGTCGTCACAAACATTTACCTTGAGGGTCTCACGACACGCGCCGTCGATGCGCTTGGCAAGCAGAGTACCAAGATCGCGAATGTCGCAGGAGCTCTGGCCCGCTCGGTCGATCATTACGGCTATTACCAGACGTTCGACGTGGACGCGTTTGGCAACGTTGTGCAGGTGAGCGACAGCTTGAGCAATACGCTGCAGACCATCACGTACAACACGGTTGGGATGAAGACCGCGCAGACCGACATGGACATGGGCGGCTGGATCTTCACGCCCAATGCCTTGGGCGAGGTGGTCGGGCAGACGGATGCCAAGAGTCAGAACACCAGCTTTGGCTTCGATGCCTTGGGTAGGATCATCTCGCGCACGGAGGCAGAAGGCACGAGTTACTTCACGTTCGGGACTTCGGCAACGCTCAAGAATATCGGGCGGCTAGAATCGATGTCCGGCCCGGGCTACTCCGAGAGCTACCTGTACGACTCCGCAGGCCGGTTGCAACAGACGACGATCAATTCCGATTCGACTTACTACGTGAACCATGCCTATAGCGCGACGGGCCAGCTGGATACTCTTACGTACCCCACGAGCACCTCGGGCTATCGGCTCAAGCTCAAGTACGAGTACCAGTACGGGCACCTCAAGCGGGTCTCTGACTTCAACGTCCCGGCGAACGGCTTCTGGGTCGCGAATGCGACCGATCCGCGCGGTGCGGTGATCGATGAGAATCTCGGCAACGGGCTGCAGACGATCCGCACCTTCGACCTGGTAACGGGCCTGGTCGATTCGATCACGACGGGACCCGGCGGCAGCAGCACGATCCAGAACCTAAGCTACGCTTGGGACAACGTCGGCAACCTCACGCAGCGGCAGGATCTGCGCCAGAGCTTGACGGAGGGATTCGCGTACGACGACCTGCACCGGCTCACATCCACGACGGGGGTGGATCCGATCACCATCGCCTACGATCTCATGGGCAACATCCAGACGAAAACCGGCATCTTGGGCACGTATAGCTATCACGGGATCAAAAAGCATGCGGTCACTACGGCGGGAAGTTTTTCCTTCGCGTACGACGCGAATGGCAATGTCAGCACCCGCAACGGTTCGACGATCACTTGGTACAGCTACAACCTGCCGAACACGATCAGCGCCTCTGGCTCAAACTCGAGCCAGTTCCTCTACGCGCCCGACCGCTCGCGCTGGAAGCAAGTCGCAAGCTACGCGGGCACGGCAGAGACGACGATCTACATTGGAGGACTGATCGAGAAAGTAACGCTCGGCGCGGTAACCTCTTGGCGGCACTACATCGCGGGCGCGAGCGGAGCGGTGGCTGTATACACGCGCAAGAGTGGCGCGGCAGACGAAATGCACTACCTCACCCGAGATCATCTCGGGAGCGTGGACTCAGTGACCAACGGCTCGGGCGCTGTGGAGGTTCGCATGTCATTCGGCAGCTTTGGCCAGCGGCGCAACGAAGCGGGTTGGGCAGGCAATCCGACCTCCGGGGATTGGATGGAGATAACCGATACCACACGGCGTGGATTCACTTCGCACCAGATGCTCGACAACCTGAACCTCATCCACATGAATGGGCGTGTGTACGATCAGATTGTGGGCCGATTCATCTCGGCGGATCCGAATATCCCCGATCTTGGACGCACACAATCGTTCAACCGCCTCTCATACACATCGAATCGCCCGCTGTCATTTACCGATCCAACTGGTTTTGACGACGCGGGCATGACGTTGAGTCTGCCGATTGATCCGAATTACTCTGCTAGTGGAGGCAGCGTCATCGAAGGCGTCACGGTGACGAGCTCACGTTTGGACTACACCGCCGACCTGAACTTCAACACGTTCGCGTTTGCGGAAAGGACGCCCTTGTTGGACGGGCGCAGCCCCGAAGCTATAGGCGGCGTAATCGGCGCCTCAAGTAGTGAGGCAAACCAGCAAGAGAGTGGAGAAGATCGAGACGAACCTTGTGAACAGAAGGAAGAAGACGATGACTACGCGAAGAGGTTCATGGCGTGCATGAGCCGGTGTATGAACGATAGGCTTGGCGGCGTGAAACATTTCGCTGAGAGTCTGCTCGGGGTCGCCGGTCTCGCCGCTGTCTTAGGGCAAGAACTTCCACTCGCCGGCGGAGCCGTAACCACGAACGTGGCGACCTACACTGGAGGATTGTTTGGAGGAGCCTTGGGCGGACAAGTGGGACGACAAATAGGTATTCGGTTCGGCGCCGGCACCGTTGTTGGCCTCGCAGTGGCAGGCTCGTTCGCGTCTGGATGGGCGATTGGAAGTTCGATCTATTGCAGTGCATCCTGCAGCAATGGTGGCTATTGAGGACTACTGATATGAACCTAGGAAGGACCGTCTTATTGGCTGCTGGACCCTGGATTGGACTCCTGGTCCTATTCTTGATTAACCGAGCCTTGGCGGGCTCTATACCTGAGGGTGTGACGTTCGCTGTTGATATCGTCGTTACGATAGTAGCGGCAAGCTATTTCCTCTATTTGCTTGGGCGAAAGAAACT
>DATIEU010000478.1:0-4965 GCA_035455565.1 Steroidobacteraceae bacterium
GCTCGCGGGCGTCGTCGTGCCGCTCTGGAGCGTGTGGAAGTGGCGCGGCGGCTGGCGGATTGCCGCGGCGATTCCGGCGGCCGTGGTCGCGTTCGTCGTGCTGCGCATCCTGATCGACACGGCACGCGATCGCACGTCGCACAATCTCTGGCCGTTCGAGATCCTGATGGCGGGCACTGGCGCGCTGCTCGCCATCGGCGTGCTCAAGCTGCTGCGCCGGCTGATGCGCGCCGAAGCGACGTGAATCGAAAGCGCTGACCCCTCAGGGCCGGGAAGAGAGTCCGCCGCCGCGCCCGTTGCGCGAGCCCGACGACGTCCGCGCTTCGCCGCCGCTGCGGCCGGACGATTGCGCCCCGGCGTGACTGGACTGCGAATGCGAACCGGACATCCGCGACTCGCCGCCGCGGATCGACTGCGGACGCGAGCCCGAATCCCGCGACTCGCCTCCGCCCGCCGCGCGCTCGGCGCGTCCGCCTGAGCGGACCGCGTTGCCGCCGCGATCATCGCGGCCCACGTCCGATCGCCAGGCATTCGTCGGCGTGGCGCGCTGCAACTCGTTCAGGTGCTTTGGCGGCGTGGCCTGTAAGGCACGACGATCGTTCGGCACCTGAGGCACGCTGCGCCGCGCGTCGGGCGCGAGTTGAGCACGAGGCGCGTTGAAGGCCTCACGCCACGCGTTGTCGCTCGCGGGCGCCGCATGCAGGGTCGACAGGTGCGGCGCTCGGGCAGCGCCTGGCGCGGGATTCATGCGCCGCACACCACCGCTCCGCACCACATCCTGCGCAAACGAGGCGGCAGGGAGCGAGCTCATCGCCCCCGGCACATCGCGATTCGCATGACCGGGATCGCGCAACCGGCCGCGCCACGCATTGGTGATTTGCGTGTTGTTGGCGATCGTGGTGTTCGAGATGTTGACCGCGCGAACGTAGTGCGGCGTCGCGTGATAGCCGGGCACGTACACGTCACGGGGCCCGAGCGGGTACCAGGTCACCGAGCCAGGACGCGATGGGTCGCGCACCCCCGGCATGCCGTGCCAGCCGACCAGCGCCGGCGCCCATACGGGGCGAACGTGGCGCGGTCCCGGTACCCAGCACCAGCGATCGCGCACGTGTGCCCACCGCCCGTAGTGAAACGGTGCGAAGCCCCAGGGCGCGTGATCGACCCACGTGTGCCCCCACGGCGCGATCCAGGTCCAGTGACCGAATCGATACGGTGCCCAGCCGATCGAGACGTACGTCGGGGCCCAAACGTAGCCGTAGCCCGGCTCGTTCCACCAGAAGCCGTGCCGGTCGAGGTCCTCGTAGCCCACCACTTCGGGCGACAGGTAGCGGGTGGATTCGCGGGCGGCGAGGGTGCGCTCGCGTTCGAGGCACCATTCATCGAACGCAGTCGGCGACCCCAGCTCTCTCACATCCGCGAGCTGTTCCCCGCCGGTGAAGCGCAGCTCCTGGCCCTGCGCCACGCGAATCGCTCCGGTGCCGCCGTCGAGCTGCGCTGCGCCGCTCAGCACGGCGAGCACGGTCGCGCCCTGCGCGTCCACGGCGATCCGGTAATCACCGGGCTCGCCCAGCACAATCGCGGCATTGAGCGTGTCGACCTCAAAGGTCTCGTCATCACGCAGCTCGCGTACGTGAATGCCGAGCGTGCCGGAGTTGAGCTCGAGCTGGGCGATGTCAGCGTCGAGGTTGGCGATCGTGAGGTCTGTGCTTCCGTCGAGACGGACGGCCGCTGTGCCGACGCCTATTTCGGTGCGCGAGTTGCCCTCGGTCAGCAAGCGGTCGCCCCAGGTGAGGGGCTGATTGAGCTCGGCGGTCTGCGGGGCGCCGTCGCCGGAAGGCTGGAATGACACGGCGCCCGCGATCAAGCTCAAACGCGCGACGCGCGACGGCGGATCACCCTCGGCGGCGAGGGCGCCCGCGGACAGCATCATGGTCAGGAGGAGTGTGAGAACGGAGCGGCTCATGACGCGCCGAGTGTACTCCCGAGCGCTTAACTGCGGCTGAACCGCAACCTGAACGAGCTGCGGAAAATTCGAGGCGATTCAGCCGCGATCGGTGGCCTCGGCGCGTGCCGCGGGGCGAGCGGCCGCCGCCGTTCCGCTGGTCGCAAGTGCCGTTCCGAGCAGTATCACCGCACAGGCTGCCAGCATGGAGGCGGTCACTGCCTCGTGCAGGAACAGGAGTCCCCACAACATGCCGAATACGGGCACCAGGTACGTGACCGTGATCGCCCGGGCCGGTCCGATGCGCGCAATCAGGCGGAAGTAGACGGCGTTGGCGATGCCCGTGCCCACCATGCCGAGCACGATGACGCTCAGCCAGCTCTTGAGCGACGGGTTCACACTCGGCCAGTTGGCCACGGCCAGCGGCAGTAACAGCAGAGCGGCGGCGATCTGGCTGCCGGTGGCAGTGACCAGCGGCGATACGCGGCCCAGCTTTTTCTTGGTGAAGTTGACAGCGAAACCGTACGAGAACGAGGCGCCGAGGCCGGCCAGCACCGCGAGGCCGCTGGTGCCGCCGACGCCGACCTTGTCCCAGGCGAGCAACAGGATGCCGCCGAACCCGGCGGCAAGCCCGACTACGCGGGGCACTGTGAGCTTGTCGCGGAGCCACGCATACGCCACCAGGGCGCCGAAGAGGGGAGCACTGGCGTTGAGGAGCGCCGCGGTTCCGGCGGTCACGGTGAGGGTCGCGTAAGCGAACAGCACGAACGGCAGCGCCGAACTGAAGACTCCCACCACGGCCAGGGGCAGCGCCGCACCCGGCAAATCATTCATGCCGCGACGCCAGGCGAGCACCGCGACCAGGAACACTGCGGCCGTTGCCACGCGGATCTCCACCAGAGCAAGTGCGCCGAACTCGGGCGCCGCGATGCGCATGAACAGGAAGGAGGCGCCCCAGATCACTCCGAGGAGCAGCAATTCGATTCGATCGCGGTTGGTCATGGGGTTCCGCTCAGAAAAAAAAGAGCCTGCCGTTTCGGGGCAGGCTCAGGCAGGGGGATTACTTCCAGACTCGACGCGACGCGGGTGAGGCAAGTGCGACCGTCTCGATGCGGGTCGCCGTGACGGTGAGCGTTCCCAGGTCGGCGAAGCTCGGCGCCAGGCGCGACGCGCTCACGACCAGGCTGCCCAGGTCAGCGACCGGCGCATCGCGGCGTGCCACCACCGTGATGTGTCCGAGGTCCGCGACGCCCACGTCATCCGACGCCGAGCCTGCGAAGGCGGCCGAGGCGAGCAGTGCACCCGTGGCCAGCGCGGCAACCGACAAATTGCGAATTCCGTTGAGCGTGTTCATGACCTTCTCCTCCACCGATATCCCGTTTCCGATGCATTGCCGAAGGTGATTTCAGCTGTGTGCACTTTCGGCTCCGCGGGCCATTCCAGCAAACGCAAATGTTGAAGCCCGGTTAAGCAAACCTTTCCTCGAGGTGGCGAGCAGCGTACGCTCTACTGGTCCAGAACAAAGAGCCACTTTCATGTCAAATCGCAAGACCACTTTGATGCAGCCCGCGGCTGCGCCGGAGCTCCTCGTCCGCCTCGATCGCGATTCGACGGTCGGCTTGCGCGCGCAAGTGGAGCGGGAGCTGCGCGACGCGATCCGCGCCGGGCGCCTGCCGGCCGGTGCCGAGTTGCCTTCGACGCGCGCGCTCGCCGCGGATCTTGCGATCTCGCGCGGCATCGTAGTCGAGGCTTACGAGCAACTGCTCGCCGAGGGCTACCTGACCGCGCGCCGCGGTTCCGCCACGGCCGTCGCGCCGGGCCGGATCACCGCGGAAGGCGGCACAACGCGGGAAGCACCGCGACGTGCCGAATCGAAGCCCGCGTTCCGCTTCGATTTCCGCCCGAGCGTGCCCGACACCTCGACGTTTCCGCGCCGCGCCTGGCACAAATCGCTGCGCAAGGTGCTTGCCGCGGCGACTCCCGCCGAGCTCGACTATCCCGATCCGCGCGGCCAGCTCGCGCTGCGCGGGGCTCTGGCTACATATCTCAATCGTGTTCGCGGGACCTCAGCGCTGGCCGAGCGCATGGTCACGTGCAATGGCTTCACTCAGGGTTTTCGACTGGCCTGCGCGGTTCTCAAGCAGCGCGGCGCGCGCGCCATCGCCACCGAGGATCCCTCGCACGAGGAGCAGCGCACGGCGATCCGCGCGGCCGGACTCAACGTGGTCGCCGTTCCCGTGGACGAGAAAGGTGTCGTCGTGCAACGGCTCGAGCGCAGCGCCGCGGGCGCGATCCTCGTGACGCCCGCGCATCAATTTCCGACGGGCTCGGTGCTCGCGCCGGAACGACGCGCGGCGTTGCTCGAGTGGGCGGCGCGGCGGCGGGCGTTCGTGATCGAGGACGATTACGACGCGGAATACCGCTACGACCGCGAGCCAATCGGCGCATTGCAGGGCGTCGCGCCGGAACGCGTGATCTACGTGGGCTCGGCGAGCAAGACGCTCGCGCCCGCGCTGCGACTCGGCTGGCTCGTGGCGCCAGCTGAGTTGATCGACGACCTGGCGCGAGTGAAGGAAATGGAGGACCGCGGCTCGGCCAGCATCGAGCAGCTCGCCTTCGCGGACTTCCTGCAACGCGGCGAGCTCGACCGCCACCTGCGGCGCATGCGCCTGATTTATCGGCGGCGGCGTGATCTGCTGACCAGGGCGCTGCGCACGCACCTGCCGAAGCGGCGCGTATTCGGCATCGCGGCGGGGCTCAACCTGATGCTCGAGCTGCCGGCCGGAACGGACGAGCAAGCGGTTGCGGATGCGGCCGCGAAGCTTTCCGTGCACGTGGGCGGCGTGCACGGCTATTGCGTGCGCGCTGCTACCCCCGCGGCCCTGATCCTCGGTTACGGCATGCTGCGCGACAGTGCGATCGCCGAGGGCGTCAAGCGCCTCGCCGCGGTGATCGAGCGCCGCTGAAGCGCTGCGGCTGAGCGCCTATTTTCCGCCGCGTGCGATCCAGCGATCGAGCTTCGC
>DATIEU010000479.1:0-3803 GCA_035455565.1 Steroidobacteraceae bacterium
GGCAGCGCTGCCATTGCGCTCCTCGCCAATACCGCAGCAACGGTCGCAATTCTCGCCGTAATCATTCGCTTGTTTGCGCCGATCAGCGGCGCGCACTTCAACCCCGGTGTGAGCTTCATACTTGCGTTGCGAGGCCAGATCGCGTGGCGCGAAGGTATGGCGTACGCGGTCGCGCAAGTCGGAGGATGTTGCCTCGGTGCATTGCTCGCTCATGCAATGTTCGAGTTGCCGCTCCTCCAGGCGGGCACGCAGGCGCGCACTGGGTTCGCCCAGTGGCTCGCTGAGACCGTTGCGACTGCTGGCCTGATCATGATCATCCTGGGGCTGCGAGGAGGGCGGGACGTAGGCTGGGCTGTCGCTGCGTGGATCGGCGCCGCTTACTGGTTTACCGCATCCACTTCTTTTGCCAATCCCGCAATTACCTTGGCCCGCTCCATGAGCGATACCTTCGCAGGGATCCGGCCTGCTGACGTGCCGTATTTCATCGGCGCGCAGTTCCTCGGCTCAATTGTCGGTCTGGCGGCGGCGCGCTGCCTGTTCTTCAGGCGGAACAGAGTGTCCTCGACGAGCTAAGCCCGCAGCGACTCCGTCGCAGGACGCGCTCGCATATAATCGGCGCGCTTGCCCAAGAACACACAATGAAGAAAGAGCACACCGAGCTGCGCCGCCGCCCGCTGCTGACTCCCGTCTGGCTCACCGCCATAGCGGGCGTAGTACTCGTTGCGGTCGCAGCGTGGTTTATCGTCTCGCTCGCCACCACCACCGTGGTGGTCGTACGGCATGCGGAGAAGGAACTCGGCACCATCGAGGATCCACCGCTCAGCCAGGCGGGCGAGCAACGAGCACAGCTCCTCGCGCGCATGTTCGGCGAGCGCGATGGGCGTGTGCGCATCGATGCCATCATCGTGAGCGACACGCGCCGCGCGCAGCGAACGGCTGCGCCGCTCGCGGACCGGCTGGGCATCGCTGTGACCACAGTCGAGGCCAAGGACTACGATCGACTGCTGAGTCAGATCCGTGCCCATCGCGGCGGAAGGGTCCTGATCGTGGGACACAGCAACACGGTGCCGGAAATCGTGCATCGTCTCGCGGGCGGCGATGAAGTCCCGCCGATCGCGGACGGCGATTATTCGCAGCTCTACATCGTCACGATGCCGACGCTCGGCCCGGCGTCGGTGCTGCGGATGCGTTATTAGCGGACCGCTTCGTCAGGCCTGCGCGATCTGGCGCAGTGCCACCGCGTTGCGCACGAATTCCTCGTGGCGCCCGATGCGGAAATCGGCGAGCACCGCATCCTGGATCATCCGCGCCTGGTCGACGAGGTAGGTCGCACGGCGCACCCCGATGCCGAGCGGCCCGTTGACGTCGTACATCCTGATCACGGTCTTGTCGGGGTCGGACAACAGCGTGAAGGGCAGCGTGTACTTATCGCGGAAACGGCGATGGCTCTCGGGCTGTTGGGGGCTCACGCCGACGACGCGCAGCCCCGCGTGCTGAATCTCGGTGTGCAGGTCGCGCAACGTGCACGCCTCGGCCGTGCATCCCGGCGTGAAATCGGCCGGGTAGAAATAGAGGATCAACGGGCCGTCGCCCAGGAGCGAAGTGAGCGAGCGCTCGCGATTGTCCTGGTCGGGCAGGGTGAATTCTGGCGCGCGTTCACCGGGTGTGAGCATCCGGCGTCTCCTTCGGTGGCCGGTCGAACTCGACCTCCATCAGCGCATAGTGTGTGACATCCAGGCCCAGGCGGCGATAGGTGCGGTGCGCGGCCTCGTTGTCACGGTCGACGTACAACCTCAGGCCGCAGACTTGCTTGTCGTCGCGCGCCAGCCGCTCGAGATGGCGAAACAGCGCGGTGAATACGCCCCCGCGTCGCGCCGTGGGCAGGACGTACACGGACTGAATCCACCAGAAATAGCCGTTGCGCCAATCGCTCCACTCCGTGGTGAACATGAGCTGGCCAACGGGCCGCCGCTCGCACTCCGCGATGAAATAACGGCCCTTAGCCGGCGCCGCGAGCAGCGACTCGACCCCGGGACGCAGTTTCGCGGCATCGAGTTCCTTGTCCTCGGTTTCGCGTGCCAGCCGCGCATTGCAGTCGACGATGAAGTCGAGATCGGCGCTGGTTCCGGCACGTACGGCGATGGGCATGTTTTCCATGCGTGAAGCCATGATAGCGCCTGAGTGCCGCGGGATCGCCATCGCACCTGCGTGCTTTGCCGTCCCGGGGCGCGATGCTAGAATCCCGCGCCCGTTTTCGGGTGGGGCAGTAGCTCAGCTGGGAGAGCGCCGCGTTCGCAATGCGGAGGTCGAGGGTTCGATCCCCTTCTGCTCCACCAATTATTCCTTGCGCGCTATGTAGGAGTGAACCCGACGCAGCCAAAGGCGTCACAGGGTTCTTCAGGGAGGTGCGCCATGGGACGGGTTTTCAATGCCTTGTTTCTCTCACGTCGCAATTCGGCGCGCGGTCGGCTGGCGGCTGCGCTTTTGAATAGCATGGGCAGGGGCCGCTTCCGCGCTTTCAGCGCTGGTGTGCGCCCGGCGCGGTCGGTGGATCCGCTGGCCGTGGAAGTGCTGGCGCACGCCGGGCTCGACCCCGGCGAAACCCGGGCCAGGCACCGCGATGAATTCATCGGCGAGAATGCGCCACCGCTCGATTTCGTATTCACACTGAGCGACAAGATGGCCGGCGAAACGCCACCCGAGTGGCCGCTTCAGCACGTGACGGCTCACTGGCGTTGCGAGGATCCCGGCAAGTTCGCGGCAGCCGATCCGGCGAAGCGACTTGCGCTGATTCGCGCCCGCGGTGAGCTCGAGCGTCGCCTGCGTGCATTCATCAATCTGCCCGTGGCATCACTCGATCGCATGAGCCTGCAGCACATGGAAAAGAGCGAGGCGTCGGAGCACGAACCACCGCGGCGCCGCTGAACGTTACCAGTTCATCCATTCGGTGGCGGCGCGACGCCTGTTGCGAACATAGATCGTCTCGCCTACGAGCGCGGTAGCGAGGATGAGGACGTTCGTGACAAGGAAGACCCAGTTGCCGAGCATCCAGCTGTAGACGGCAAAACCGATGGAGGCGACCAACTGGCCGGCGAACAACCAGCGCGACAGACCCGAAGTCGCTCGGGACCGCCACTGCTTGTACACCTGACGACAGAGCGTGATGAGCAGGACCAGCGAGCTGCTCCAGCCAATCAACTCGGGTAGCGAATGGTCCACGTGCGTCGCCCGGGCCAACGGCGTCCTGGCCTGTCTCGCCCCACACGGGGCTCGAGAAAAAGTCTATTTCGGCGGGTGACGCGCGCCGTCGTCCGGCTGCCACTCTCCATGTAGGAAGCAGCCTAGATTCGTGCTTATCCGGTTCAGTTGGAGCGGCGTAAACGCGAGCGGCGGTTCTTGCGGGCGGCCACGCGAGCGAGGGCCCGAAGGATCTGAAGGGGGTCAGCGGGCTTGGCGAAGTAACTGTCAATGCCGGAATGCGCGCTGCGCAGGCGATCTTCCTCGCGACACCAGCCGCTCAGGGCGATCAATTCAACCCGATGCTGGGTGGGCATTTGCCGGATCTGGCGGGCCACGGCATACCCGTCGAGGTCGGGCAGGCCGATATCGAGGATGATGGCATCGGGATCGAACGACTTCACGGCGCGCAGGGCCCCCAGGCCCTCATACGCCACATGCACCTCGTAACCCAGCGGTTCCAGAAGCAATGCGAGTGTGTCGGCGGCATCCTGGTTGTCATCCACTACCAGGACACGCAGCGCGGGAGGGTTCTGCGGTAACGCCTCGACTGCCATGGCGCATCT
>DATIEU010000480.1:0-2389 GCA_035455565.1 Steroidobacteraceae bacterium
GAGCGCCAGCACGTCCACCTTGAGAAGCCCGAGCGCATCGAGGTCGTCCTTGTCCCACTGGATCACCGTGCGCTCGGGCATGGCGGCGTTCTCGATCGGCACCAGTTCCTCGAGCGGACCACGCGAGATCACGAAGCCACCGACGTGCTGCGACAGATGCCGCGGAAAGCCGAGTAGCTCGCGCACGCGCTCGAGCAGGCGCGTGAGCAGCGGATTGGCGGGATCGAAGCCCGCCTCGCGAATGCGCTCGTCCGCGATACGGTGACCGTCCCACCAGTGCATGGTGCGCGCGAGACGCTCCACTTGCAGGAGATCGAGCCCGAGCGCCTTGCCCGCATCGCGCAAGGCGCTGCGTGGCTGGTAGGTAATCAGGGTCGCAGCGAGCGCGGCGCGGTGCCGGCCGTATTTTTCGTAAACGTACTGGATCACTTCCTCGCGCCGCTCGTGCTCGAAATCGACGTCGATATCGGGTGGCTCGTTGCGCTCCTTCGAAATGAAGCGCTCGAACAGCACTTCCTGGTGCGCGGGGTCGACCGAGGTCACGCCCAGGCAGAAGCACACCACCGAATTGGCGGCTGAGCCGCGCCCCTGGCAGAGAATTCCGCGGCCATTCGCAAAACGCACCAGGTCGTGCACGGTGAGGAAATAGGGCTCATAGCGCAGCTCCGCGATCAGCGCGAGCTCGTGCTCGATGAGTTCGCGCACGTGTTCGGGCACGCCCTGCGGCCAGCGCATGCGGATGCCCTGTTCAGTGAGCTTGCGCAGCCAGCTCGATGGCGTCTCGTCCGGCGGCACCAACTCCTGCGGATACTGGTAACGCAGTTCTTCCAACGAGAATTGGCAGCGTTCGGCGATCGCGAGCGTTTCGTCGAGCAAGGCGCGTGGATAAATCCGCTCGAGCTCGCGGAAGCTCCGCAGATGACGTTCGCCGCTTTGCCCGAGCGCATAGCCCACTGCGGTGATGGGCGTGTTGAGGCGGATGGCGGTCAGCAGATCCTGCAGCGAGCGCCGTTCGCGCACATGCAGGTGAACGTCGCCACTCGCCACGAGCGGCAGATGCAGCGTTTCACCGAGCGCCGTGAGTTGCTGCAACCGGGCGCGATCATCGCCCGCGCGCAACAGTTCCACGGCAAGCCAGGTGCGTTCGGGAAAGAGTGAGGCGAGCCATTCTCCTTCCGCAGGCTCAGGCTGTGCGCCCGGGAGCCACAGGGCGAGGCAACCCGTGAGCCCGATGAGCCTGAAATCCTCGCGCGTGAGGCAATAGCTGCCCTTTTCAGCTGCGCGGCGGCCGCGCGTGATCAGGCGGCAGAGCCGACCATAACTTGCACGGTCGGTCGCGAGCAGCACGCAGCGCAAACCATCGGTCAGCGTGAACTCGCTGCCGACGATGAACTTGAACGAATGCTCGCTGGCGGCCTCGTGGGCGCGCACGACGCCTGCCACCGAGCATTCATCGGTGAGCGCGAGCGCCGCGTACCCGAGCTCGAGGGCCTGCTCGATGAGCTCCTGGGGATGCGAGGCACCGCGCAGGAACGTGAAATTGCTGATGCAATGAAGCTCGGCGTACATGCGGAATCTTCATCCGAAGAGCCCGTGCAGGTACCAGCCGTGTGGCTCACAGCGGTCGCGATAGATCCACAGCCGCACGCCGCGCTCGTCTCGCGCCACGAAGTAATCGCGCAGCACTTCGCGGCCATCCCACCAGCCCGTCTCGATGCGTTCCGGGCCGCTCAGCAGCTCGAGCGGCGCGCGCCCGCTGGTGATGGGATTTTTCCCGGAGAGCCACTGCGGTTCCGAGTACAGCCAGAGAGGGCGATCACTCGCTTTCCCGCTTGCGTGAGAGGGCTGGGGTAAGGGCATCTCGAGCTTGCGCCACGCGCACTCGGGCCGGTGATCCTCGACCGTGCTCACACCGAACACCGCTTCATGGCCGAGCCGCGCCCGCAGGCGTTCGAGCAATCGCGGCAGCGCATCCGGACGCACGCTCATGCGTGCACGCTCTTCGATCTTGAGGTGCCCTGCCAGGGGCACCTGTTCCAGCAATGCACCGGAATGCAGGCGCAACGCGATCACGGACGCCGGTAACGACAGGCTGGCGAGTCGTTCCTCGAGCAGGCCGCGCAGATGCGCAATGTCGCCACTGGGTTCGGCGAGCCCGATCCGCAGGCGTGTCAGGGGAATCGAGCGATGCTTGAGCTCCAGCGCGAGCACGGCGATGGCGGCCTGGCGTTCGCGCAGGAATATCTGCAATTCACCGAGCAAGGGTTCACAAGCAGAGACGAGCCCCGCAGCCGATTCGATCTCATGATCGGGAGCACGCCGGGCATCGAAACGTTGCGGGCGGCGAAACCCGCGTCTCACATCCGCGCGCCGGCCGAGCGCACGATCG
>DATIEU010000481.1:0-3720 GCA_035455565.1 Steroidobacteraceae bacterium
AGGCAGCTTGCGCAGGCGCTGCTCGATCTGGGCATCCTGGAGCCGGACGACCTGGCAGCGGTGCATCTTATCGAAGACGGCCTCACGCGGCTCGAGGACGCAGTGGCGATGGCAGGGGGCTTGCGCCAGAAGCTGGGAAGCCTGCTGTGCGCGGCGCACCGCATTTCGCCGCAGCAGCTCGAAGACGCGCTCGCGGAGCAGCGAAGATCGGGCGAAAAGCTCGGCGATGTGCTGGTACGCAAGGGCTGGCTCACTCCGCAGGAGCGCGACGCGGCGCTGGCTTTCCAGGATCACCAGTCGGGACAACAACCGACCGCGGGGCGATTGCGGCTAGGCGAGATACTGGTCGCCACCGGGCACATCTCGCGTAGCCAGCTCGACGCGGCGCTCGAACGCCAGCGGCGCAGTGGCCGGAAGCTGGGCGAGGAACTTCTCTCCGGGGGTGACGTCGACGCGGACCAACTTGCGGCAGGTCTGCGGCTGCAGGACCGATTGGTGTCCGCGGCCCTGGCCGCAGCCCTTTTGCTCGCCACCGGAGTCCCCATTCAAGCGGTGGCCGCTGGCTCGACGACGCAAAGTATTGCCGTGATCGCAAGGGTGGCACCGTGGGTGAAGCTGTACCACGAGCACCAGCAGATGCAGCTGACCATCACACCGGCTGACGTTGCGCGCGGGTACGTCGAAGTATCTGCGGCTTCGCGATTCACCGTTTCTACCAACAATCCCACCGGCTACATCCTGGATTTCCAGCCCCGCTCCGACATCTTCCGATCCGTGGCGATCTACGGCCCGGGAGTGAACGCGGAAATCGGCGCTGGCGGAGGCAGGGTGATTCAGAGCGGAGCCGGGAGAGGAGTCGCGCGAATGCAAGTGGAGTTGAACTATCGTTTCTATCTCGCCGAAAGCGCGCAGGCGGGAACCTATTTCTGGCCGTTGTTGGTGTCGGTCAGCTTGTACTGAGCGGGCCGCAGCGAGTCAATATGCCGTTATTAGCGCGCGACATCGAGTTCGGCCTCGACATCCCCGCCAACGCTATCGTCTTTGTGTCGCTGACGGAGGTAATGGAGGGCGTAGAGGCCGAGGCGCAGCCCAAACTGCGGCGCTTGCTGCGTTGCGATGCGTTCCAGGGCTACCTGTTCGGCCGACCGGTGCTGCGGGAAGACCTGGAAGGAAAGTTGCGTCAGGCGTGAGCGGAAGACGCCGGCATCTGCGCGGCATCCCGGCCGCAAAGCTACAAACGTCGGACGCACGCAGGCGCCGTGGATCCCCGTATTTGCGCACCAACGTGAGTGCCGAGCTACACCGGCAGACGACGCCGCGAGTGCTCATGATGGCACCCCAGGCATGAAGCTTCTTCCCGATTTCCTGCGCCGGCGGTGGGTTAGCGTCGCGATTACCATCGTCTCCACCGGCGTGCTGAGCGCGGGATTGGCGGCAACCATCTACTGGACGCAATTCGACCCGAAATGGATAGCGTTCCTTGGCGGGGTGCTTATGGCCGCCATGGTCGCGGTTGCAACTCAGGCGTCGAAGGCGCAATGGCTTGCCACTCGGCGCACCAAGCGATTGGACCGGATTCGCGCCCGGCTCGGACAGGAAACCGCGCGCAGCCGCAACGCGACGGAAGCGGCGCGTATCTCGGAATCGAGGTTGCGTCTGCTGGCTGACGCGTTGCCAACCATGATCCTATTTGTCGATCAAGACGAACGCTGCCGGTACCATAATCCTGCCGTTGAGCACGGGACCGGCCTGAGCGCAGAGCAGATTAGCGGCCGGCGTCTGCATGAGGTATTGGGCAGCGCCTATGCCCATATCGCGCCACATATAAGCGAGTCGCTCGAGGGCAAACCGGCAGCTTACGAGTTCTCATGGACGGGTACCGCGGTGCCCGAGACCTACGCGGCGCGCCATATTCCCTTTACCGCGGAGGATTCGCTGCCCCGCGGCTTTTGCCTCCTTCTTACAGGTAGCGCGCGACAGCCTTCGGCGAGAACGGTTTCCACCGTCGAGCCCACAGACTCAGCATTCAATGCGGGAGGCGCACTTATTACGGGGGAAGGCGGCCAGACGATATACATGCGCTCGATCGCTGACCAGTTGATGGGCTGGGATGAACCTCGGGCGAATCTGGAGAACGCCCTGAAAGAGAATCAGTTCCTGCTGTTCGCACAGAGGATCCTTCCGCTCAAGCGCAGGCTGCCCGATCGGCTGTGCTACGAGATCCTGCTGCGTCTGCGGGAGGAGGAGGACAATTTCTTGCCGCCCGGCGGCTTTATCCCAATTGCTGAACGCTACGGCATGATGGAGGATATCGACCGGTGGGTGGTGCGCAGCCTCATCGCGTGGTGCATGGAACGAAAGCGTGCCGATTCCGCCTGGCGCTTGCCTCTTTACTGCGTCAACCTGTCGGAATCCGCCGTTTGCAGCGTCGATTTTGCACGGTTCGTCAGCGACGAACTGCGGCAGCACAATCTCATTGCCCGCTCGCTGTGCTTCGAGATCAGCGAGCCGGAGATCATCGGCCAGCACGCGCATATCCAGCGCTTCATCAATACGCTTAAGCCCCTCGGGTGCCGTTTCACCGTGGACGCCTTCGGAAGTGTGAAGGCATCGTTCACCCACCTGAAAGGGCTGGCGGTCGACTTCCTCAAGATCGACGGGGTCATCATTCAGAACATCCTGCGCGATCCCGCTACGCTCGCCAAGACGCGCGCTATCAGCACTGTATGCAGAAAGATCGGGCTGTGCAGCATCGCCGAATTCGTCGAAACCAACGAGACGCTCGATAAGCTGCGCGAAGTGAGGGTGGACTACGTGCAGGGCTTTGGCATTGCGAGGCCCCAGCCCATCGACAAGATACTTTAGTGGTACTCCGGGGTAGAGTCCGTTTGTGGGTACTCAAGTGGGTATGGGCCGCTCCATTGACCGGTCTCATCCAACAAACAGTGACTTAAGTTAAATAGTGGGCGGAGCGATGCTTCGCCGACTCAACTTGTGCCTGTCATTCACGGCAATGTTTGCTTGACGACTTTATCCGTCGACAAATCAGATACATCAGTGAATTGACTGGATCGATGACCGGCGTCTGCGGATCCAGCTACGAACCAGAGAGTCGTGGGTTTTGCTACTGCCAACGCACCTCGTCGGGCGGCACCCAATGGTGCCGATAGGGCTGGCCCATGCGCCACACTCGGTCCGCTTGTAACGCCATGAATGAACAACGGAAAGTGCGCATCCTATTTGCCTGCATGGGCGGCTTGGACAAGTAGGCTCGAGCTCCCGCCAGCAAAAACGCCACCCGACGGTGGCGTTCTTGTTAGCGGGAGCGCCGTGCGCCCCCCGTTCGTCGTGTTACTTCTTCTTCCGCAATCCCAGCTCGTCGATGATCTTCGTGAAGCGCTGCTCCTCGGAGGCGAGGAACTTGCGAAACTCTGCGGGGCCGAGATAGGCATCCACCGCCTTGGCGTTGCGGTTGAAGGTCTTCCACGACTCCGCGTCCATCGCCTTGCGGAACGCCTGGGCGAGCGCTGCGACCCGGTCGGCAGGCGTATCTTTCGGCGCGAGGATGCTGCGCCACTGCACCATCACGACGTCCGCTCCGCTTTCTTTCAACGTCGGGACGTTGGGGAAGATCGGGCTGCGCTTCTCGCTGGCGACGGCGAGCGGCACCATTTTCTTCGCTTCCATGTGCTGGAAGAACTCGGAGACGTTGCCGACGAC
>DATIEU010000482.1:0-2320 GCA_035455565.1 Steroidobacteraceae bacterium
CTTGAACGCGTCAACGGAACTGACGTCAGGAATGGCTGCCCCCTGTCGCACGGCCACTCCGATTCCGGATTGCGCCAGATCGCGGCGCGTGTCCGGAATAATGAAACCATCTTTCACCAACGCGTCAATCTGGTCCGGTGCCGCCACCAACACGTCGAATGGTTCTCCACCGCGCACGCGACGAACCATCGGTGCCGCAATGTCAGTCGTGATCTCAAGTCGATGTCGACTTGTTCGTTCGAACTCTGGCCCCACACGGTCGAGCACCGTACGAATCGCTCTCGTCGTGAAGACTCGCAGTGTTGCCTGCTGAGCGATGACCGCTTGTGTTCCCAGTAACGCGAGCGCGATGGTCGTCGTGCCCACGCTGAGAAGGCCGATGTGGCGGAAGTCAGGTCCGTTCTTATCCATTCGGCATTCGTGAGGCGGCCTAACGCTCCCGCTCAGCCGCGGCTGGCGCATGTTTCCGCTCTTTCCACCCCGCACCTGCCGCCCGCTGCAGCGGGTAGTTGGGCAGCGTCGTCGGATCATTGAAACAGTCACCGATCCTCCCGAATCGGGCTACGGGGTAGCGGCATCAAAACTAATATTCGGAACCCGGATGCCAAGCGAGCTTAGTGTATATCTCGCACGGGCGCCCGGAGGAGGAGGTGTGCATGAGAGTACCACTGTGCCGCGTTGCCGAGATCCCGACGGATGCAGTCAAGCCCGTTGACTTCCTCGGCCGCGAGGTCCTGGTGTACCAGGATAACGGGCGGCCGAAGGCCGTGCTCAACATCTGCATGCACCTGGGAGGACCGCTGAGCCGCCAGGGGGACCGGCTTGTTTGCGCCTGGCACGGCGCGGAGTTCGCGTCCCATGACGGCCGATGCCTCAAGGGTCCGGCGCGCCAGGACGCTCGCCTCATCACGCTGCCCACTCGGGTTGAGGACGGTGTCCTGACCTACATCTACGGGGAGTAGGCGGGGCGCCATCCCTCCGTTTACCGGGGTTTCCAACGAGCTTCCGTGCGGGAACGCGGCGCTCACGTGATGATCCGGGCGCCGTCGGCTCCATCGCCGTGTTAGGCGGCTCGTTTTGAAAGCGGCGTTCTGAAGCCATTTGTGGTGCCGCTCCGTTAGTGCCCGTAGCTGATGACCCGGGTGATCTGCCAGACACCGTCCTGGTTTCGCCACAGGTGGACGAATTCGGTGTCGCGGCCAACTGATCCGGCCCACCCGGCTTCACGATCCAAAAGCGATGCGTGCCAAACTGCACGGCTCCATAGCCCTGAATCGCGTGAACCTCGACGGTTGTCGGCAGCAACTCGCGCCGCAAGGTGGCGACGTTGCCCGGGCCGCAGCGATCCTTGAACGATGGCTCCAGTTCAGCCCGCGTAGTCGTGACATCGTCGTTGTCTTGATAGAACTCGATGTCCTCCGCGAGATAGCGCTTCCATGTCTCGAGGTCGCAAGCGTTGAACGCATCGAACAAGGCCTTGTCCAGCGTGACGACTGTATCGCGAAGCGCTTGAGCCGTCTGCGCACGCGCTGGCGCCGTCAGGGCGACCACGACTAGGAGAATGGCGGAGGCGACAACTCGTATACGCACTTTGAAATCCCCGTCGGTCCATCAAGCGTTGCCACGCAGACAGCGCACCGTTGAGTCTCACGCCGCCTAACGTTCCGAATGAGCCGCGGCGCGTCACCGTCAGTTCAGCGCCGCCGGCTCCATTCGGCTGTTAGCCTGCGTCTCAACTACTCGGCAAACATTTCCTGCAAGCTGCCGAGTAGTTCGCTCAGCGTCGTGCCAGAGATCGCGCCGAGGCGTTTCACCAAACGTTCTCGATCAACAGTGCGCAGTTGATCAAGGACTACGTACCCGGACCGATTCTGAAAACGGCACCTGATTCGCCACGGATAGGCCCGGCCGCCCGTCGTCATCGGAGCAACGATCACGGTTCGAAGGTAGGCATTTAGCTCGTCAGGTGACACAATCACGCACGGTCGCGTCTTCTGAATCTCGCTACCGAGCGTCGGGTCCAGTCGGACCAGGTGCACTTCGCCGCGGAGCATCACCACCGCCAGTCGGAGCGGTCGAACCGAGTCCCGGTGCCTGGGTCGAGCATTTGGTCGTCACCGCGATCGTGCATCGCACGCGCCTTGGCCGCCCATCCGCTGCGCGCTCGCGAAGCCGCGCTCACGACGATGCGGCCTGGTTCCGCTCGTAGCTCGACCTCGTCCGGCAGAGCGGCCTGGTCAAGCAGCAACTTTGGCACTCGGATGCCACGGGAGTTGCCGATGCGCACGATCCTGGTCTTTGTGGTCATTGTGATTACAGT
>DATIEU010000483.1:0-16052 GCA_035455565.1 Steroidobacteraceae bacterium
AGGAGGTAACCCTCCTCGTCGTCGAGCTCCGTGCCAACGCTCAGGAGCCACGTGTCAGCGGAAGTATCGGCTTGGGTTGCGGCGCAGGTGCAGAGGAGACAGAGAGCCGCGAGCGCGCCGTGCCAGCCTCGATCACGCGAAGACATAGACGATGACCGCCGCGAGCAACAGGCGATAGATCGTGAAGGGCCACATGCCGATGCGCTGAATGAAGCGCAGCAGGAAGTGGATGCAGAGAAAGCCGCTCGCCGCCGCGACCGCGATGCCCAGGACGACCGCCTGCCAATCGACCGCTTCGGCGGCCTGCGACATCTTCCAGCACTCGAGCAGTGCGGCGAGCGCCGTCCCGGGGACCGCGAGCAGGAACGAGTAACGTGCGGCGGCTTCGCGGGTCAGGCCGAGCGTCAGTCCCGCGGTCATCGTAATGCCCGAGCGGGAGGTGCCGGGGACCAGCGCGAGCGCCTGGGCGATGCCGATCACCATCGCATCGCGCCAGTTGACGCTGTACTCGTCGCGGGTGCGTCGACCGAGCCAGTCGGCGACCCACAGGAGGATGCCGTACGCGCTCAACGTCGTCGCAACGAGCAATGGGCTGCGGAAATGCTGCTCGATGTAGTCGTTGAAGATGAGCCCGACGAGGCCGACCGGAATGGTTCCCCACAAGACGGCCCAGGCGAGGCGCGCATCGGGCGTGAGCTCGCGCGTGCGCAACGATGCCAGCCAGGCGCTCGCCATGTGCGTGAGTTGCACGCGGAAATAGAGGACCACCGCGGCCAGCGTGCCGATGTGAATCGCCGCATCGAACGCCAGGCCCTGATCGGGCCAGTGGAGGAAGTGCGGCACCAGGATGAGATGGCCCGAGCTCGAGATCGGCAGGAATTCCGTGATGCCCTGGATGATCGCGAGAACGATGACGTGGAGAACTTCCATCAGGACATCCTACAGGCTCGCCGCGAGATCACGGATCGCAAAGCCGCTGAGCGGCCGCTCGTAGCCGCGGGTCAGCGCGATCGCCTTGAACCGCTCACCCATTTCGGCGGGCAGCGTGAGCAGCATCGCCTGCCGCGCGACGTTGACGCGTTCCGCGACCTGCGCCTGCGTGAGCGCCGCGAGGTAGCGCTCGATGCCGGTCCCCATGAGGAAATGTGCCTGGGTCGTATATCCGCCCAGCTCGAGACCCGCCTCCGTCGCGACTGCGGCGATCTCCGTGAAATCGACCCAGGCGCCGATGTCCTGCAGCCCCACGTGCGCGAATGGGTCGTTGTGAAAGCGATGCCGGAAGTGACACAGGAGCGTGCCGTCGTGACGTTCGGGGCGGTAATACTGGCGGCGCGGCAGTCCGTAATCGATGAACAGCATCACGCCGCGCGTCAAAGCTGCGGCGAGGGCCGCAATCCATGGGCCATGGCGCAGGTTGATCTCCGAGGTGTAACCATCTGGAAACCGCTGGCCCACGTACCGCTCGACGTTCCGCACTCGCATCGCGAGCTCGCGTCGCGCGCGCACCTCCGACCAGTCCGGGCCCTGGCCATGCCACGTAACACCGAGCGCATTGACCTCGTCGCCGCGCACGCGGAAGCGTTCCACCGGAATGGCATCCAGCACTTCATTGGCAACGATCAATCCGGTGAGCGTTTGCGGCAACGAATCGACCCAGGCAACGCGCTCCACATGTCGCGCGGCGCGCTCCGTCAGCAGCGCGCGTTGTCGCTGCCGCAGGTCGGCGCTCAGCTCGAGGATCAGGTAGCGACGCGGCAGTTGCTCCAATACCTCGAGCTCCGCCAGCATGTCCGCGGCCATGACGCCCGAGCCCGCGCCCAATTCGAGGATGTCGCCGCCGCCGAGCGCCGCCAGCACCTCGGCGCATTGCGCAGCCACGCAGCGGCTGAAGAGCGGCGAAATTTCCGGCGCCGTGACGAAATCGCCGGCACTGCCGAACTTCGTGGCGCCCGCGCTGTAGTAACCAAGGCCCGGCTCGTAGAGCGCCATCTCCATGAAGCGGTCAAAGCTGATCCAGCCGTCGTGGCTCTCGATCTCGGCGCGAATGCGCTCGAGCAATGAGCGACTGTGCTCGCTCTCGGCCGCGGACAGCGGGGGCAACGCCGCGCCGGTCACGCGCGACACTGCCGGGTTACTCCGGTATCGTTATCTCTCGAGCTCGCAGTCCCCGCTCCGATCATGAATAACCCATCACCACTCGCTGGCCAGTCGGCTCTCGTCACCGGCGCTGCACGGCGCGTCGGCGCGGCGATCGCCCGCGAGCTGCACGCGCTGGGTGCGAACGTGCTCATTCATCACCGTGCATCGATCGCCGAGGCACAGGCGCTTGCCGCATCGCTGAACGCCGTGCGCGCCGGCTCGGCAGCGCTCGCGCAGGTCGAGCTGCGCAACACAGCGGCGCTCGCCGGGCTCGTTGAGCGCACTGTGCAGGCGTTCGGGCAGCTCGACATCCTCGTGAACAACGCCTCCGCGTTCTATCCGACCCCGCTGGGCGAGATCACGGAAGCACAGTGGGACGAGCTCGTCGGAAGCAACTTGAAGGCGCCGCTGTTCCTGTCGCAGGCCGCGAGCGCGGAACTGCGTCGCAGGCAGGGGCTGATCGTGAACATCGTCGACATCCACGCGGTCCGGCCGCTCAAGCGTTACACAGTGTACTCGATCACCAAGTCGGGCCTCGCGATGCTGACACGTGCGCTGGCGCGTGAGCTCGCGCCCGAGATTCGCGTCAACGGTGTGGCACCGGGACCGGTGTTGTGGCCCGAGGACGAGATCGACCCGGCACTCAAGGAAGAAATCGTTGCGCGCACCGCCCTGAAGCGGCCGGGCTCACCGGAAGATGTGGCACGCGCGGTGGCCTTCTTTGCCAAGGACGCGCCCTACGTGACCGGGCAGATCCTCGCGGTCGATGGCGGCCGCAGCATCTAGGGCAACTGTGCACAGAGTTGCCCTTGGTCAACGGCTGCGGTGTGAAGCGCCGAGGTCGAGCGCCACTTCCTGCAGCGGGTGTGCTGTGCGCTCGAACGCGGCCCACAACTCGCCGATCGTCTTGTGCGCCGTCGGGTGCACGAGCTGCGGCGCGATTTCGGCGAGCGGTCCGAGCATGTACGCGCGTCGCAGCAGGTCCGGCCGCGGGAGCTTGCGGCCCGGCTCGTCCAGGACCTGGTCGCCGTACAGAAGAATGTCGAGGTCCATGGTGCGCGGCGCCCACTTGGGGGCATCTGCCGGCCGTCCACAACGACGCTCGATGTCCTGCAGTCGCGCGATCACCTGCGCGAGAGCGAGCGCGGTGCGAAATCCAGCCACCAGGTTGATGAAGTCAGGCCCGTCGAAACCGACGGCCGTGTTGCGATAGGCCCGGGAGACAGCCAGCGGACCAAATTCGCGCTCGAGCTCGCGCACCGCGAACGCGAGGTGGCGTTCCGCATCGACGTTGCTGCCCGCCGCCACGTAGACGGGCACGGCGGCGTTCACCGCTCGAGATCCCGCGCGGTGCGCTCGATCGTCACGCCCACGTCGCGCGAGCCGCGCACCGCCCCGGGCTTCGAGAGCGTGAGCTTCACCCACTCGAGCTTGAATTCCTCGAGCACCATGAGCGCGGTGCGCTCGGCAAGTGTCTCCACCAGGTGGAAGGACGAGTTGCCGACGAATTCCAGGATGCGCTTGGCCACCTTCTTGTAATTGAGTGTGGCCTCGATCGCATCGGCGGCCGCGGCGCGCCGCACGTCACAGGGAAATTCGAGATCGATCGAGATCGTCTGCTTGACGCGGCGTTCCCAGTCGTAAATGCCGATGATCGCCTCGGTGGTGAGCTCGCGCAGAAACACGCGGTCCGGCGTCACGGTGTGTTCCCCGCCGAGACCGGCGCCGGGCCGCCAATGGCATCGAGCGGCCAGCGCGCGCGAGCCCGGATCGGCAGCCCTTCGCGTTCCCCGTTCTTCAGCCGCCACAGTCCGGCGAGTGCAATCATGGCCGCATTGTCGGTGCAAAACTCGATGCGGGGAAAGTAGAGCTCGACACCCTCCTGTTCCCCCAGCGCCTTGAGGCGCTCGCGCAGCGGGCGGTTGGCGCCGACACCGCCCGCGACCACGAGCCGGTCGCGCGCCGTTTCCTCGAGCGCACGCCGTGTCTTCGCGAGCAGCGTCTCGACAATGGCAGTTTCAAAGGCGAGGGCCAGGTCGGCACGCGCTTGTTCGCCGGCCGGCGCTCCCCGTAACGCGAGCTGCGCTGCGGTCTTCAGGCCACTGAAGCTGAAATCGTGTCCGGCGCGCTCGAGCATCGGTCGCGGCAGGACGAAGGCGCCCGGCTTGCCGCGCCGCGCGAGCTGCGAAAGCTCCGCGCCGCCCGGGTAGCGGAGTCCCAGCAGTTTCGCGGTCTTGTCGAAAGCCTCGCCGGCCGCGTCGTCGAGCGTTTCGCCGAGGATGCGGTATCGGCCCAGTCCTTCGACATCCACCAGCATGGTGTGACCGCCCGACACGAGCAGCGCCAGGAACGGGAAATCGGGCGCCGGGGTCTCGAGCAGTGGCGCGAGGAGATGGCCCTCCAGGTGGTGCACACCAATGGCGGGCACGCGCCAGGCATAGGCGAGGCTGCGCGCCAGGGCGGCACCGGTGAGCAGTGCCCCGACCAGTCCAGGACCCGCGGTGTAGGCCACGCCGTCGATCGACGCCGGTTGACTCGCACTGGCCGCCAGAGCTTCCCGGACCAGCGGCAGGAGCCGGCGAACGTGATCGCGCGAGGCGAGCTCGGGCACGACGCCACCGTACTGGTCGTGCAGCGCCGTCTGACTGTAAAGGGTGTGCGCGAGCAGTCCCGCGTCCTCGTCCAGGACGGCGACCGCGCTCTCGTCACACGAGGATTCAATGCTCAGAACGCGCATGTTCAGGGGTTTTTGCCTTTTGAATCACACATCTTTAGAATCGCGCCCCTTCGCCCCAGGCCCCCGGATTTCAGCGAGTTGAGGTTTCGATGCCGAGCGTCCGTGTCAGAGAGAATGAGTATTTTGATGCCGCCCTGCGGCGCTTCAAGCGCGCCTGCGAGAAGGCCGGCATCCTGACCGAGCTCAGGCGCCGCGAATTCTACGAGAAGCCCACGCAGGAACGGAAACGCAAGAAGGCCGCGGCCATCAAGCGGCACATGAAGCGCTTGTCGCGCGACGGGATGCGGGCACCCCGGTAACCTTCGCTCCATGGCCCTCAAGGAGCGGATCCAGGACGACATGAAAGCCGCCATGCGGGCGGGCGAGAAAGAGCGTCTCGCCACCATCCGCATGCTCCTGGCTGGCATCAAGCAGCGCGAAGTCGACGAACGCATCCAGCTCGACGATGCGCAAGTGATGAGCGTGCTCGAGAAGATGATCAAGAGCCGCAAGGAATCCGTGGTGCAGTTCGAGGCGGGCGGCCGGGCCGACCTCGTGGCGCGCGAGAACGCCGAGATCGCGCTCCTGCAGACCTATCTCCCGGCACAACTTTCCGACGCCGAGATCGATCAGCTCATTGCGGAGGCGATCGCCGCCACCGGCGCCACCTCGGTCAAGGACATGGGCAAGGCCATGGCCGCGATCAAGTCGAAGGCGCAGGGCAAGGCCGACATGGCCGTGGTCGGCGCTAAGGTAAAGGCCAAACTGAGCGGCTGATCGAGCGGCGGACGAGCGGATTTCCGTGTCCCGCATCCCGCAGCACTTCATCGACGAATTGATTGCCCGCGCCGACATCGTGGAAGTGATCGGCGCGCGCGTGCCGCTCAAGAAGGCAGGGCGCGAATTCAAGGCCTGCTGCCCGTTTCACGGCGAGAAGACGCCCTCCTTCACCGTGAGCCAGGCCAAGCAGTTCTATCACTGCTTCGGCTGCGGCGCGCACGGTACCGCGCTCGGCTTCCTCATGGAGTTCGATCGCCTGAGCTTCGTCGAGGCGGTCGAAGAGCTCGCCTCGCGGCTCGGGCTCGAAGTGCCGCGCGAGGCCGGCGCGGGCCCGCGCGAGTCGAGCTCGGAGGACCTGCATGACCTGATGGCGCGCGTGGCCCAGTTCTATCGCGACAACCTCAAGGACGACACACGCGCGATCGAGTACCTCAAGAGCCGCGGCTTGAGCGGCGAGACCGCGGCACGCTTCGCCATTGGTTATGCGCCCGACTCCTGGAATGCCCTGCTCAAGCGCTTCGGCGACAGCGACGCCGGGCGGCGCCAGCTCTCGGCCGCGGGCCTGATCATTGAGCGCACCGGCCCAGGTCGCGACTCCGACGGCGGGTTCTACGACCGCTTCCGCGATCGCATCATGTTCCCCATCCGCGATGCGCGCGGCCGCGTGATCGCGTTCGGCGGCCGCATCATTGACCAGGGCGAGCCCAAGTACCTCAACTCACCGGAGACCTCGCTCTTTCACAAGGGCCGCGAGCTCTATGGTCTCTACGAGGCGCGCCAGACGCGTCAGCCCCTGAACCGCCTGCTGATCGTTGAAGGCTATATGGATGTCGTGCGACTGCATCAGTCGGGCGTGACCTACGCGCTCGCAACGCTTGGCACCGCGACGACCGCGGAGCACCTCAATCGCATCTTCCGCCTGAGCTCCGAAGTGGTGTTCTGCTTCGATGGCGACCGCGCGGGGCTCGCCGCCGCCTGGCGCGCACTCGAGAACGCGCTGCCCCAGGCGCGCGAGGGACGGCAGCTCAAGTTCATGTTCCTCCCGGAGGGACACGATCCCGACACGCTCGTGGGCGCCGAAGGTAAGGAGACGTTCGAAGCACGTCTCGCCGGAGCCGTGCCCTTGTCGGAATACCTGGTAAAGCATCTCGCCTCGCAGGTCGATCTCGAGCACGTGGACGGCCGCGCGCGGCTCGCGGAGCTCGCCAAGCCGCTGCTACAGCGCATTCCGCCGGGTGTCTATCGCGAGCTGCTGCTCGACCGGCTCGCTGAGGCGGTGCGCATGCCTGCCCCGAAGCTCGCGCGCCTCTTGATCGAGCCCGCTGCGGCTCCCCCACCGCCAGCCCGGGCCAAGGTTTCGACGCGGGCATCGGCGGGTATGAGTGCAGGACGCGGGAGCCTGGTGCGCCAGGCCATCGTGCTCTTGCTCAACTTCCCCGAGGCGGCGCGCGAGATCACCAAGGCCGAGGGCTTGGCGGGCTTGAGTCAACCGGGCGTGTCGCTGCTGGCTGAACTGATTGCGGACCTCAAGAGCCAGCCGGCGCCTCACAAGGCGGCCGTGGTGGAGCGGTGGCGTGAGCGTCCGGAAGGTCTGCACCTCATGAAGCTGGCAGCGATCGAAAGCCTGGTGGCGGATTCCCGGGCGGCGGCCGGGGAGCTCCAGATGGCCGTGGACAGGCTGCTGGAGGCCACGGGGCCCGAGGAGCGGACGGACGCGCTCCTCAAGAAGGCTGAGGCCACTGGCTTGACCGCTCAGGAAAAGCTCGAACTTCAAGTACTTCTGAGTGCCCGGAAGGGGTCGAGGGCGGGGCCCCGGGGGCCTTGAAACCGGGGGTTCCGGACTGAATCTAGCCGCCCTGAACCGGTCCAAGTATACTCGCGCGTTCTTTTGGACCCGCCCAGCTGGACGCGCCCAACCCACCCTTCTAGAGGACGAGCGATCTTGAGCGACAAGAAGGCTACGCACATCGCCGACGAGCGTCAGTCACAGCTGAAGCTCCTGATCGCGCGCGGCAAGGAACAGGGCTACCTGACGTACGCCGAGGTCAACGATCACCTGCCGAGCGAGATCGTCGATCCTGAGCAGATCGAAGACATCGTCAACATGATTAACGACATGGGCATCCCGGTGTACGAGAAGGCACCGGACGCCGAGTCGATGCTGTTGGCGGACACCGCGAGCACGCCGGACGAGGAAGCGGTCGAGGAAGCAGCGGCCGCACTGGTCGCAGTCGACGCGGAGTTCGGGCGCACCACCGATCCCGTGCGCATGTACATGCGCGAGATGGGCACGGTGGAGCTGCTCACGCGCGAGGGCGAGATCCGCATCGCGAAGCGCATCGAGGAAGGCCTCGATGCAGTGCGCAGCGCGCTCGCCATGTATCCCGCGACCTATGACTTGCTGCTCCGGCAGTACGAGCCGGTGAAGACGGGGCAGAACCGACTCATCGATATCATTGTGGGCTTCGTCGATCCCAACGCGCCCGACGAGATCGCGCAGCCGCAGAACGCGCGTCTCGAGCTCGCGCGCGACGCCGCGACCACCAACGAGAGCGAGGAAGGCGACGAAGAGGGCGAGGAAGAAGAAGCGCTCGAGACGGGACCCGACCCCGAGGAGGCTGCGCGCCGCTTTGCCACCATCACGCGGCTCTACAACCAGGTCATCAACGCGCTCACCACCAAGGGCGTCAAGGACCCGAAGACGCTGAAGCTGCGCAAGAAGCTCGCCGCCGAGTTCATGGAGCTCAAGCTCGCGCCCAAGATGTTCGAGATGCTGATCGACAACCTGCGCGATCACGTCGCCGAGATCCGCCTGCTCGAGAAAGAGATCATGATGATCTGCGTCAAGCAGGCCGGCATGCCGCGCAAGGATTTCATCGCCACGTTCCCCAAGAACGAGACCAACCTCCGCTGGCTGCACAAGCACCTCAAGGCGAAGAAGAAGCATTCCTCGGCGCTCGCGCGGCTCAAGGAGGAGATCGAGAAGCGCCAGAAGAAGCTGCAGCAGCTCGAGGGCGTGCGGCATCTCTCGATCAACGACATCAAGGAGATCAACCGCGAGGTGTCGATCGGCGAGGCCAAGGCACGGCGCGCCAAGAAAGAGATGGTCGAGGCGAACCTGCGTCTCGTGATCTCGATTGCCAAGAAGTACACGAACCGCGGCCTGCAGTTCCTGGACCTCATCCAGGAGGGCAACATCGGCCTCATGAAGGCGGTCGATAAGTTCGAATACCGCCGCGGCTACAAGTTTTCGACCTACGCCACGTGGTGGATCCGCCAGGCCATCACGCGCTCGATCGCCGACCAGGCGCGCACCATCCGCATCCCGGTGCACATGATCGAGACCATCAACAAGCTGAACCGCATCTCGCGGCAGATGCTCCAGGAGATGGGTCGCGAGCCCACGCCGGAAGAGCTGGCGGTGCGCATGGAAATGCCCGAGGACAAGGTCCGCAAAGTCCTCAAGATCGCCAAGGAACCGATCTCGATGGAGACGCCGATCGGCGATGACGAGGATTCGCATCTGGGGGATTTCATCGAGGACACCTCGGTCGATTCACCGATCGATGCGGCCACGATGGAGAGCCTGCGCGAGACCACGCACGCCGTGCTCGCCGGCCTCACGCCGCGCGAAGCCAAGGTGCTGCGCATGCGCTTCGGTATCGATATGAACACCGACCACACGCTGGAAGAGGTCGGCAAGCAGTTCGACGTCACGCGCGAGCGCATCCGCCAGATCGAAGCCAAGGCGCTGCGCAAACTGCGGCACCCGAGCCGCAGCGAGCAGCTCCGTTCCTTCCTGATGGACGACTGAGCCCGGCGTCTGCCCGGGTTGTCCCCGTTCAGTTCTTGGCGTGCGCACCGTAGTAGGTGCGCTCGCCTGCGTCTATGCGCAGCGTCAGCCGGTTCTGCCGTGGCGGCAGCGGGCAAGTCGCGAACTCATTGAAGGCGCAGGGCGGGTTGTAGGCGAGATTGAAATCGAGCGGCACTTCACCGGCCACGGGCAGTGGCACGTACATGAAGCGCCCCGCGCCGTAGGTTTCGCGGCCGCTCGTCGCGTCGGCGAACATCAGGAAGAGGCTGTCCGCGCCCTCCTCCTCCAGCAACGCATCCAGTCGCCACTCCTGGCCCGCAGCCGTGAACGTGAGATATCCCGGTGATTGCATGTCCTCGACCATGCCGAGCACATTCACGATGGCAACGCGTTTCACCGGCTGGTACGGGTGAAACTTGGCATTCACGGCCCATGCGTCGGAGACCGGGAAGTAGTCGAGACCGGCAAACTGCGCGCGCAACGGGTGCGCGATATCGCGGATGCGCACACCGAGCTGCCCCACGCGCTCGATGACATAGAAGCGGAGCGTCCCCGAGGCGAGCACGGTCGGTGAGCCGCTCGTGTCGGGATTCATGATGATCGATTCGACCGGCCTGCCATCGTGCGTAACGTCCGCGCCGGTAGCGGCCTTGAATCGCACTTCACTTCCGATCAACGTGAACGCACCCGCGCGCTTCGCGAGCTGCGGGTGATCGAGCACCATCGCGTTGCGATGGTTGCGGCCAAAGGTGTTTTCGCCAGGCTTGAGCCAGAAGAGCCCGACCAGCGTGAGCCAGCCATTCTCGGCAGTCAGGCGGGCGACGCGCTCTTCGCGCCACTTCATTACGGCGGCAGTGTGATCGGCGGAAGCGGCCGCATCACCTTCGCCGGCCGCCACACGCGCGCACACCATCAGGCACAGGACGATCAGGCTCGCTCGCATCGAAGCATCATACAAGGCTCATCGAGAAAGCGAGCCGCGCACGCAGGTGCCGGCGCTGCAAGCAGCGCCGGTGTGCGCAAGCTCCACGTTGCCTGAGCGCGCGGCGGCTATGCCGTGGCCGCGCCTCGTGATCAGCCGGACGGATTCTGCGGCGGCTCGGACTGCATATCGGAAGGCTGATCGGTTGGCGGCGTCGTGGTGTCCGGCGGCATGGTCGTTTCCGGAGAGGCCGGAGCTGTGTCCGTGGGCGACTGATACGGCGGTTCCGGGGCGGCGGCTGGCGCTGGGTTCTCGTCGGGCGATTGCGACTTGTCACAGGCCGCGAGTGCCAGGAGGCTCGCGAGCGCAGCACTGATGATTGCGGGCTTTTTCACTGAACGGGCTCCTCGGTGGAAATGACGTTCCGAGCCCAGGGGAGCGGGCTCGCCCTCAGGAAGCACGCAATCGGCGTGCCAAGCGAGGTGCCGATGCTTCGTTGGCTTACATTCGCAGCGTTGCGTGCTGCTGCGCCGCGGGCTGGTAATTAGGCGTCGGTAATGATTGCCCAGCCGCGTAAGACTTTCCGACGCGTCACTTGCGAACCGGGGCCCGTCCCGCGGCCTTGAAACCGTTGCGCTTGTGCGTGCCGTCGCAAAAGGGCTTCTTCGCCGAACCGCCGCAACGACAGAACCAGGCTTCGACGACGCGATTGATGGTGCGGCCCGTTCCGCTCACGATCTCCATGCTGCCCTTCACGTGCAGCGGGCCGTCGAGCACGGGTATGACTTCGAGCACGCCGTTGCGCCGCTCGAGCGGCTGCGACTCCTGCGTCGCGGGCTCGCCGGTGGCCGCGAACCCGCTCGCCTTGTGGCTGTTGTCGCAGAACGGCTTGGCGTTGGATGCTCCACAGCGGCAGAGCGTCGCGCGCAATGCGCTTCCTCCCCCGTCGAAGCGCATCTCGGCACGAAAAGCCAGCGGCCCGTTCTCGAGCACGCGCACCGTATTCACCGGTGGCGGCTGTTCACCCGGAGCGCCATCGTTGCGTTCATAGCTGAGCGCACCGGATGGACAGGCGTGCACCAGCTCGACCACGCGTTCCACGGGCACGGCCTCGGGATGGATCCACGGCCCTGTGACGTTGGGGACAAACACGCGCGGATCGCCGAGCACGCAGTTGCGCGAGTGGATGCACTTCTTGCCGTCAAAGCGCACCGTCACGCGGTCGCTTCGATATTCTTCCGGTTGGTCGCTCATGGATTTTCTCCGGCCCCGCTATGCGGGTGGCTAGGGCTCGCGCAGTAGCTCGCGGCGCGCGCGCTCCAGATCGCCGCGCTTCGAGCTCGGAATCTGCGGGTAGTGCAGGTCGAGCGACGCGAGGGCGTCGATCACCGCGGCCGCCACCACGATGCGCGTGAACCATTTGTTGTCGGCCGGCACCACGTACCAGGGCGCGCTCGAGGTCGCGGTCCGGCGGATGGCGTCCTGGTACGCCTCCATGTACTGCTTCCAATACTTGCGTTCCTGCACATCGGCCGCGGAGAACTTCCAGTTCTTCTCGGGGTTGTCGAGGCGCTCGAGGAAGCGCTTCTTCTGCTCGCTCTTCGAAACGTGCAGAAAGAATTTGCGGACGATCACACCGTTGTGACCGAGATAGCGCTCGAAGTTGCGCATATCCTTCAGACGCTGCTTCCAGATCTTGTCGGTCACGAGCGCTGGCGGCAGCTTCTGTCCTTCGAGAATCTCCCGATGCACGCGCACGATCAGCACTTCCTCGTACCAGGAACGGTTGAAGACACCGATGCGGCCGCGTTCCGGCAGGTGCTTCATGCAGCGCCACAGGTAGTCGTGATCGAGCTCTTCGGCGCTCGGCGCCTTGAACGATGCCACCTGACAACCCATCGGGTTGACGCCCGACATGACGTGCTTGATGGCGCCGTCCTTGCCTGCCGCATCCATCGCCTGGAAGATCAGGAGCAACGACCAGCGATCCTGCGCGTAGAGCATCGACTGGAACTCCGCGAGCATCTCGATGCCCTTCTGCAGCGTCTCCGTCGCGCGGATCTTGTCACCCTCCTGAAGATCACCGGTCTCGCCCGGATCGCAATCCGCGAGTCGAAAGCGCCTGCCGTCGGTAATGCGATACGGGCGCGACAGCTGACGTGCGCGCCGCAGGTAATCATCACTCATCGGCAGGACTCAATTGACACCCGTCGTCGATTGCGCCAGCCGGCCGTGCAGCAGGGCGCTGCGTGCTGACCATTCCGAGCCCGGCGGCAACTCGATCAGGAACTGCGTCTCGCCGCCCGCGTGCACCGCCACCGGCACGCCGTCGCGCAGGAGCACGCGGTTGGTGGCCAGCGCCGGCACGCGTATGTCGTTGCGCAGCAGGGCGATCAGGTTGAGCGGATCGGCGGCGCTCAGCGACACCAGCCGCTCCTCGGGTCCGCGCTTGCGGATCGCCCGCAGCGCCGTCACGGCTTCCGGCATTGCGAACTGCTCGCCGGTCATGCCCGCGACAAAGCGTCCGCCACGGATGTGTCCCTGCGCCTCGAGTCGGCGCAGCGCGCGCAAGAGCGCGTGCCACGGCGGTAACCACTCCGGCTCGCGCGCCAGGATGCGACGGAACACCACGCCATAGCGTCGCAGCAGGATCCAGGCGAGCGGCTCGAGATTCTTGTCGTCATCCGCGGGCGGTTGACGCCGGATCAGGTTCCAGCGGCCCGCATCCTCGAGGCCGAAGAGCGCCACGCGCCGGCGTCGCGTGGCGAGTCGCCGCTTGCGATCGGACGGGATCAGGAGTGCGCGCAGGCCACTGAAACTGTCCGCGCTGACGAGGCCCGCGGCCACCAGCTCACCCAGTCCCTCCTCGGCTTGCGCCCGCAGGAGTCCCGTGCCGCTCACGATCTCGTCGAAGAACGAGGCCCCGCTCGCGGCCAGATAGCCCGCCATGAGCTGCGCGCTGTGCGAGAGCTGCGCGTGCTCGGGCGGCAATTGCGAGCGGCCCTTCCATAGCGGCCAGTTCTTGCGCATCAGCAAGGCAATCGGCGTCGCGCGCACCGGACCGCCGGTCGTGGCCTTGGGCGGCGTCAGCCGCAGCCATTGGGTCCGGCCCGCGAGACACAGGCTGTCAAGCCAGTTGGGATCGTAGTCGTGCAGCCGGATGCGCAGCACGTCCGACTCCCACGCGGATGCCGGCACCTCGAAACCCTCGAGTTGCTCGATCACGGCGGCGAGCGCCTCGACACCTTCGGGACGCGGATCGCGCGTGATGCCCTGCCACTCGAACAGAAAACGCATCAGGTCGGCCGTCGTCACCGGCTCGATCTCGGCGCGGAGCGAGCGGATCGTGTAGCGATGGATGCGCGCCAGCAGCCGCCGCTCGCACCATTCGGTGTCGGCGGCATCCGGAGTGAATTGTCCCTGCAGGACGAAGCCCTCGGTCTCGAGCGCAACCAGCGCCGCCTCGATCTTCTGCGCGGGCAGGCGCCACACCTGTGCCAACGTCGCGGCGGTCGTCGGCCCGATGGCTTGCAACCGGCCACGGACCATCTCGATCAACGCGTCTTCGAACGTCCAGGTGCGTGCGGCAAACTCGGGCGGCGGCTCCAACGCCGGCTCTGCGCGTCCGGACTCGTACACGGCGCGCACTAAAGGCAGCTGCTCGGCAGCTACCCAGAAACACGAATCACGAGCCAACCAGCGCGCTGCACGGCGACTGACGATCAGCGTTTCGAAGTACGGCTGCCATCCCGAGCGCTCGCCTTCCTCCTGCGCCAGCACACCGAGCGACATCAGGGCATCGTGCAGCTCGTCTTCGCTCTCGACACCAGGCCACGCTTCCTCGCGCACGGTGGCGATCGCCTGTGGGTCGAGCCGGCCGAGGTCGGAGGCCGTTTCCGGATCGAGCCAGCGGCGCGCGGCGACTGCCTGCGTGCGCCGCTCCTCGAGGGGTGCATCGTCGAGGTATGCGTACGGACGCGCGGTGAGGATCTCCTGCGCAAGCGGCGACGGCTGCGGCAGGTCCCGCGCCACCCAGCGTTTCTCGCCGCGTTCGAGCGCGGCCAACAACCGCACCAGGCCATCCACGTCCATCGCTTCGTGCAGGCAGTCGTAGAGCACCTGTCGCACCAAGGGATGATCGGGGATCTCGCGCTCGCCGCGCAGGTTTTCGGCGCAAGCGATCTGGTCCGGAAACACAATCGCGATGAGGTCTTCCGCGAACATCCGCTGCAGCGGTGCCGGCGTCTTCTTGCCCGCCTGGGCGCGTCGCACCGCGAGCGCGATACTCGCGGTCCAGCGCCAGCGCGTGGTGAAGAGGGGTGCATCGAGCACTGCCTGCACCAACACAGCTTCGACGGTGCGGCTGTTCAGATAGCGCGCGACCTCCTCCAGCGCAAAGCTGTGCGTCTCGCCCAGCGACAGCACGATGGCGTCCTCGGTGGCCGCCGCCTGCAACTCGAAATTGAAGGCGCGGCAGAAACGCTTGCGCAGCGCGAGGCCAAAGGCGCGATTGACGCGGCCGCCGAACGGCGCATGAATGACGAGCTGCATTCCCCCGGCTTCGTCGAAGAAGCGCTCGAGCACGAGCGTGTCCTGCGTCGGGAGACTGCCGAGCATCGCCTTGGCCGCCGCCAGGTAATCGACGATCTGCTCGGCGACCGCGCGGCTCACGCCGCGCGTCGCAACGAGCCGGTCGATGGCAGATGCGATGCTGCCCGCGTCGATGGTGGAGAGCGCCGTATCGAGCTCCTCACGCAGCCGTCCGACAGCGGCTGAGAGCTCCGTGGTACGTGCCGGCGCCTCCCCGAGCCAGAACGGGATCGTCGGTGGCTGCCCCTTGGCATCCTCGACGCGGACCCGCCCGCCCTCGACGCGCAGGATGCGATAGGAGCTGTTGCCGAGTTGAAAGATATCTCCCGCCAGGCTCTCGACCGCGAAATCCTCGTGCAACGTGCCGACGAACGTGCCGGTCGGCTCGAGAATGACCTGGTAATCGGCGTTGTCGGGAATCGCTCCACCGCAGGTGATGGCCGTGAGTCGTGCCCCGCGCCGCGCACGCAGCCGCCGGTTGACGGCATCGCGGTGCAGGTAGGCGCTGCGCCGTCCGCGCCGCGTGCTGAACCCTTCCGCCAGCATGCGCACCACGTCATCGAATTCAGTGCGAGCCATGCTGCGATACGGCCACGCCCGTGATACGAGTGCGTAGAGCTCGTCCTCGCCATAGTCGCGCGCCCCCACCTCGGCGACGATCTGCTGCGCCAGCACATCGAGCGGCTTGTCGGGAATCGTCAACCGGTCGAGCTCGCCGGCGCGCACCGCATCGAGCAGCGCGACGCCCTCGACCAGCTCGTCGCGGCTCAGCGGAAAGAGCCGTCCCTTGGGTACGCCGCCGACCGAGTGATTGGCACGGCCGACGCGCTGCAGGAACGTCGAGATCGAGCGCGGCGAGCCCAGCTGGCACACCAGCTCGACATCACCGATGTCGATGCCGAGCTCGAGCGAGGCAGTCGCGACCAGAGCGCGCAGCTTTCCCTGCTTCAGCCGTTGTTCGGCATCGAGCCGCAGCTCCTTGGCGAGACTGCCGTGGTGGGCGGCGACCTCTCGCTCTCCCAGGCGCTCGCTCAGGTGACGCGTGACGCGCTCGACCATGCGTCGCGTATTGGCAAACACCAGCGTCGTGC
>DATIEU010000484.1:0-12154 GCA_035455565.1 Steroidobacteraceae bacterium
GCGATATTTGCGCGCCGGCGCCAGCGCGCCATCGCGGATGTCTTCGACTTCACCGCGCCGCTCCCGGCCGTCGGCCTGTTCGCAGGTCGTATCGGCAACTTCATCAACGGCGAGCTCTGGGGCAAGACCACCGACGTCCCGTGGGGATTCAATGTCAACGGTGAAATACGTCATGCCTCGCAGCTCTACGAGGCGGCGCTCGAAGGCCTCGTGCTGTTCGCGATCCTGTGGCTCTTTACCGCGAAGCCGCGGCCGCAGCTCGCGCCCTCGGGCCTGTTCCTCGCGGGCTACGCCGTGTTTCGCTTCGCGATCGAATTCGTGCGCATACCGGACGAGAACATGGGCTATCTCGCGTGGGGCTGGCTCACGACGGGCCAGGTGCTCTCGATCCCGATGTTCATTGTGGGCGTCGCGATGCTCGTGTACGCCTATCGGCGCGGCAAGCCGTCCGGCAACTACGTCACGACCGCCGCCACCAGCCAGGCATGAGGCAGTATCTCGAGATGATGCGCCACGTGCGCGCGCACGGCGCGCGCAAGCTGGACCGCACCGGCACCGGCACGCTCAGCGTGTTCGGCTATCAGATGCGCTTCGATCTGGCAGCGGGCTTTCCGTTGGTCACCACCAAGAAGATGCACACGCGCTCCATCATCCAGGAGCTCCTGTGGTTTCTGCGCGGTGAAACCAACGTGCGCTCGCTGCACGAGGCTGGCGTGACCATCTGGGACGAGTGGGCGGATGAGAACGGCGAGCTCGGGCCCCTGTACGGCAAGCAATGGCGCGACTGGGTGGCGCCGGATGGCCGCCACATCGACCAGATGGCGAGCGTCGTCCAGCAACTCAAGACCAATCCCGATTCACGACGCATCATTGTGAGCGCCTGGAACGTGGGCGAGCTCGACCAGATGGCGCTCGCCCCCTGTCACGCCTTCTTCCAATTCTACGTCGCGGGCGGGCGGCTTTCCTGCCAGCTCTACCAGCGCAGCGCCGATATCTTTCTCGGGGTGCCGTTCAACGTCGCAGGCTACGCGTTGCTCACGCACATGCTGGCGCAACAGGTGGATCTCGGGCCGGGCGAGCTCATCTGGACGGGCGGCGACTGCCATCTGTATCTCAATCACCTCGAGCAGGTCGACCTGCAGCTCACGCGTGAGCCCCTACCGCTGCCGACACTCGTGATCCGGCGCCGTCCGCCGACGCTCTTCGACTACGTGTTCGAGGACTTTGCGATCGAGAACTACCAGTTTCATCCGCCCATCCGGGCTCCGGTGGCCGTCTGAATGCGCCTTGCACACGGCAAACGGGTGCCGCTCATCGAAACGCGGCGGTCGCCGATTCACGGGCTCGGGGTCTTTGCTGCGCGCAGCATCCGCAAGGGCGCCCGCGTCATCGAGTATGTCGGCGAGCGCGTTTCACATGCCGAAGCGGACCGCCGCTACGAGGACAAGGACGCGAATGACAGCCACACGTTCCTCTTCATCGTCGACCGGCGCACCGTGATCGACGCGGGTGTGGCTGGCAATGCGGCGCGCTTCATCAACCACAGCTGCGAACCCAACTGCGAGACCGTGATTGAGGACCGGCGCGTGTTCATCTATGCCACACGTCACATCGCTCCGGGCGAAGAGCTCAGCTACGACTACCTCATTCAGCGTGAGGCCGACGATCCGCCCGATGTAGAGGAAGTTTTTCGCTGCCGCTGCGGCGCGGCCAGGTGTCGCGGCACGATGCTCGCGCCAAAGCGCATGCCGCGCCGCAATCGCGCGGCGGAGGATCCACCTGCGAAGCGCGTCACGCGCCGCGCCGGCTGAAGCATGCAGCACGCCACGTCCATAGCTACCGATCTCGCGGCGCGCGGCTGGTCGTGCTGCGACGACTTCGTGACGCCCGCACGGGTCGCGGAACTGCGCGCGCAGGCACTCAGGTTGAGCGAACGGGGCGACTTCAGGGCTGCGGCCGTCGGAGCTGGAAAAGGGCGCGCAATACGGCCGACCACCCGTGGCGATGAGATCAGCTGGATCGCTCCACCGTTCCCCGAACCCTTGACCTGTCTCGCCGGAGACCTCGAGCAGCTGCGGCTCACGCTCAATCGCGACCTGACTCTTGGTCTTTTCTATCTGGAGTTTCATTTCGCGCGGTACGCTCCGGGCCGGGGCTATGCTCGGCATTCGGATCAGCTCGCCGGCAGCGAGGCACGCGTGGTGTCGTGGGCGCTCTACCTCAACGACGACTGGCGGGCGGAGGAGGGCGGTGCGTTGCGCCTCTATATGCAAGCACAAGCACGCACGCCGTTCGTGGAATTCCCGCCTCGCGGCGGGCGGCTCATGGTGTTCCTGAGCGAGCGGTTCGAGCACGAAGTGCGGCCGGCGACGCGCGACCGCTGGAGCATCACGGGCTGGTTTCGCCGGCGCACTGATTCGTGAGAGACTGAAGCGAACATCGCTGGCTCCGTACTGCGCCGATGCCAGAAAAGAACAACGCGCCGCTCACGCAGCTCCTGCAACAGGCCGCCCACGGCGAGCCCGGCGCACTCAACCAGGTTTTTTCAGTCCTGTACCCGGACCTGCGCCGCATCGCCCATGCCCGTCTGCGTTCGCAGGCGGGCGTACCTCACCTGGAGACCACCGCACTGGTGCACGAGAGCTTTCTCCACCTGGTAGAGGCGGCGGAGCTCGCGCTCGCCGACCGCAAGCACTTCTTCACCTACGCGGCCAAGACCATGCGCAACATCATCATCGAGTTCGCGCGCGAGCACCTTGCGCAGCGGCGTGGCGGAGGTCAGCCCGCGCTGCGGCTGGACACGGCACTCGCCAATCAGCTTTCCGCCCGCGATGGCGCCGATGCATCCCTGGTCGCCATCAACGATGCGCTGTCCGCGCTCGAGAAGCTGGATCCTGCGCTGGCGCAAGTCGTCGAGATGCGCTATTTCGCCGGCTACAGCGAAGTCGAGGTCGCGGAATTGACCGGGTGCTCGGAACGCACGGTGCGCCGGCAATGGGACAAGGCGCGGGCATTCCTGCTGGCAACGTTGCAGGAGTGAGAGGCGTGGCCGGTTTCGTCCCGATCCAGCGTATGTGAGTACGGGAGTACGCTGGATGGACGTCTCGGCTGCCACGTGGAACACACTGTCGAAACTGCTCGACGAGGCCCTGGACCTCGAGCCGGCCGAGCGGGCGTCATGGCTTGACGGGCTCGGCACCACGCAACCAGAGGTGGCGCCGATCCTGCGCAAGCTACTCGCGGCGCATGCGAGCAGCGAAACTTCCGACCTGCTGCAGCAGTTGCCGGCTCTCGATACACGAGCAGTCAGCGCGGAGACTGTGGCTGGTCTCGGCGTCGGCGCACGGGTCGGCCCCTATCGGCTAAAGCGAGAGCTCGGCAGCGGGGGCATGGCCGATGTCTGGCTAGCCGAGCGCGCCGATGGGGCGTTCGAGCGCGATGTGGCGCTCAAGCTTCCACGCTTGAGCCGGTTGCGGCGCGACCTGGCCGAGCGCTTCACGCGCGAGCGCGACATCCTGGCGCGGCTCGAGCACCCGCACATCGCGCGCTTCTACGACGCCGGTGTGACTGACGACAGCCTGCCGTACCTGGCCATCGAGTACGTAAATGGTCAGCCAATCACCCAGTGGTGCGACGAGCGCAGACTCGACGTGGCCGCGCGCCTCGAACTGTTTGCGCAGGTGCTCGATGCCGTCCAGTTCGCGCATGCGAGCCTCGTCATCCACCGCGATCTCAAACCCTCCAATATCCTGGTAACTGCAGACGGCCAGGTGCGCCTGCTCGACTTCGGGATCGCCAAGCTCCTGTCCGACGCAGACACCGCGCGCGAAACGCGACTGACTCAAGTCGCGGGGCGTGTGCTGACACCGGACTACGCGAGCCCCGAGCAGATCAAGGGCGAGAACCTCACGACGGCCACCGATATCTATTCGCTGGGCGTGGTGCTGTACGAGCTGATCGCCGGGCGATTGCCCTATCAGCTGAAGCTCCAGTCCGCCGCGCAACTCGAGCAGGCGATCGTCGCCGCAGACCCGGCACGTCCGAGCAGCGGAGTATCTGGCGAGAGCTCCATAGTGCGCGGCACAAGCCAAAAGCGGCTCGCGCGCGCGCTCCGCGGTGATCTCGACACCATCGTACTCAAGGCGCTCGCGAAGGAACCGGCGCAGCGCTATGCCACTGTCGCCGAGGTCGCGGATGACTTGCGCCGGCATCTCGCTGGTCAGACGGTGCATGCGCGGCCAGCGTCATGGGGCTACCGAACGCGGAAGTTCATCAGTCGCAACCGTGTCGCCGTGACCGCCGCAGTGGCGGTCACTGTTGCGCTGATCGCCGCCACGGCTGTGTCGCTGTCGCAGGCGCAGCGCGCGCGAGCGCAAGCGGATCTCGCGCGCCAAAATGCCGTTCACGCCGAAGAAGTGAAGAACTTCATCCTGTCCATTTTTGCGGATGCCGATACGGCGCGCGGTGGCAGCCGCTCGACGACCGCTCTGGACCTGCTGCGCCAGGCGCGTGAACGGCTCGAAGCAGCACCAGTCACCGATCCGAGTATTACGGCGGAACTGCTCAATTCCGTGGGATACAGCCTCATCGGGCTGGGCGAGTATGTCGAGGCAATACCGGTTCTCGAGCACGCGGTGCAGATGTCAAGTAAGCACCTCGGCACGGATCATGCGACGTCGATCTCGGCGAACCTCAATCTCGGCGAGGCCTATCTCGCCGCCAGCGACGATATCGAGAATGCAAGGCGCGTCATCAGCACGGCATTGGCCAGCGCACGTCGCAGCGGCGATGTGAAGCAGCTGGTCAATGCGCTGCGCTGGATGGGTGCTGTGCACAGCCTGGAGGCGCGCCACGACGAGGGGCTCCGCTACGCGCAGGAATCCGTGCGACTGGCTGACGCAAACCTGGCCCATGACAAACACACGGTGATGCTTGCGCACTGGCAGGAGGCGAACATCCTTTATCGAATGCGCGCAGACGGGGCCCTCGAGGCGACGCGGCGTACCTACGAGCTCGCGCGCGAATACTGGGGTGACCGGCCAACCCCGGATGTGCTGGCAGCCCGGTCTTTTTATGCAGTCGTGCTCGCTGCCGAAGGAGACGCCCAGACCGCACTCGCCGAGCTTCGGGCAGTCCGTCAGGAGCAGATGCGTCTTTTTGGAGGCAACTCGTATGTCGACGTAATACACACGAACGTGCGCATCGGACACGCGTCACTCGCATTGGGAGATCCGGTGACGGCCCTCGCCAGCTATCGCGAGGCGCTTCAAGGGGAAGAAGCACAGACCGGCGGGGGAAATGCCAGTCAGACCGCGATAAACCGCATGCGGGTTGGGCAATCGCTGCTCGCTGCCCGACGCTTCGATGAGGCGGAAGGGGAGTTGCGGCGAGCTTACGCTGTGCTCAAGGAACTCAGACCGGCGCGCGCTACCGAGGCCGCGTCGCTTCTCGCGGCGGTACTGACGCACGAGGATCGCCTGCAGGAAGCCGAGGCAATATTCGCGTCGGTGGCGGAGCCTCCCACAAATCCGCGGGAGCTCGCCATGTTCAAATCGTCGCTGGGACAACTGCGCAGTGCGCAGGGGCGGCATGCAGAAGTCCTGCCGCTCTTGCGCGAGGCGTACGACCTTTCCGTGAAAGCTGGAACGCCCAGCGATGCCGCCGTGGCGCTCGCGACGCTCGGTAGCGCACAGCTCGCCGCCGGGAGCAGTGCCGAGGCGCTCGCGACGCTCCAGCGAGCCGACCTGCTGCTCGACAAGCTGCACCCCTACGGCTCACCCGACCACGCTGATCTCCGCACCGATATCGCCCGGGCTCAGCTCGAGCTTGGACGCCCTCAAGACGCTGTGACGGCTGCGAGGCGGGCCGACGAGTTCTGGACTCGGTTCGATGCGGGCAATCGACACGCTGGGCTGGCGGCCGTGTGGCATGCCCGTGCGCTGCGAGCGGCAGGGCAGGGGCAGCAGGGTCTTGAAACATGGAAGCGGGCGTCGGCCATTCTGATCAAGAACGCACTGCCGGCGGATCGGACTCTGTTGGCGCAGACCAGCCGCGAGTTTCGGCTGGACGCCGCAGCCGACTAGCCCTTCACTGTGCGGCCGCCCTGGCCGGATTGACGCCCATGACCGGGCGTCTGGCCGGTTTTGTCCCGCAAATCCATATGCCTGTTCAGAGTGGTGACGTGCGCCTGGGTTGTTGAAGGAGCCGTCGCCGTAATGAGTCAAATCACCGGGAGAACTGGCATGAAGACTTCGACCGCCTCCAACAGGTCCGTGACTCGCATCGGCCTGGCTGTCGCCGCCTTCACCCTGGCGGGCTACGCCGCGGGTGACCTCACTAGCGAACAGCAGCTTGCGCTGGCCCAGGCTGCGCCCGTGAAGAACTCTTCCACGAGTGACGACGAACAGCCGTGCAGGGCCGACCCGTCGCACACGCTCCTTCTCAAGAGCCCGGACGGCAAGGCATTCCAGTTGGTGCATTTCCGAGGCTGCGGCTGGAAGCAGCTGTCGGTCGACGATTCCGGCGACGACAATGTGGCGCTGCCGCAGATGTCATTCGCGCCGATCTCCGCAGCGCACGCTGAGGCCAGTGCGCAGACCACGGCTGATCCGCTGGCCGTCTTTGTCGACGGACCCACGGGGTACACCTTTGTCTACACCACGGAAGCTGGCTGGAAATTCGTCGGGTATCTGAACGACGCGGCTCGTTGAGCCGCGTCAACGCACCCGCACGCGGAAGCGGACAGTGAAGTTGGGATTTCCCGCGACCGTGGCGGCGTTCATCATCCCCGTCGGCGCGATGCGGAAACCGGTGACGTTCGGATCGAAGCCGGCCGCGTTCGGCACTGGTGTGTAGGTGTAGGGCGGGCCGCCGCCCGGCTGATTCGAGTAGCTGACGTTGGCGGCGTAATTGAAAGTGAGCCCGCTCGCGGGCGCTCCGTCGACGAAGACGACGGGATCGCCGCTTGCCGTCGAGACGTACATGTCAGTATTCGCGGGCACCGGGTCGGTGATGACCAGCGTGCTCGCATCCACGAATCCAGGTCCCTGGTTGAGCACCGTAATCGAGTACTGCGTGACGCCGAGCGGGATGCGCTTGGGATTGGTCGTGTTGTTGAGCGGATCCGAGAACGCCTGCGAAGTCTTGGTGACGACCAGCGTCGGATAGATCGGATTGACGACCGTCGCATCGTTCACGGTGTTATTGGCAGCGTTGAGGTCGTAGCTCGCACTCGACACCGAGGCGCTGTTGGTGACTGCGGGTGCAGCCGTCGGTCCAACTGCCACCGTCAGGGTCAGGTCCGGAAACGAAGACCCCGGCGGCAGTGCCGGCGGATGCGTGCAGGTGACCGTCTGACCAACCGCGCTACAGCTCCAAGCTGCTCCCACTCCTGACACGTATGTCAGTCCCGCGGGCAACGTGTCGGTGACCGTCACCGTGTTCACCTCGGGATCCAGCGCGACGCCCGACGCGTTGCTGACGCGCAGCGTGTAGGTTGCATTGCTGCCGACAGTGAAATTGCCAACGTGCGTCTTGGTGATGCTGAGATCGACGACCCGGTCGCTGGTGACGCTCACCACCTGTGCCGTCAACAGCACCAGGTCGCCGCCGGCGGAGTACACGGTGGTCGCGCTCGTCTGTCCTGCCGCGAGGTATGGATTGACTGTGAAGGTGTCGACGTCAACGCCATAGCTGGTCGCGACACCGATCGAATTCACCGTGCCGTCGTACGGCTGGATCAGCGGATTGCTCCCCGCAACGTTGATGCCGTCATCGAGCGCGTTGCCGTTGAAGGTCATCTGCTCGCTGAAGCCATTGAGCGGCGTCGAGTTCGCGGGATCGCCCTCCCAGGAGATGATCGCCACGCGTCCGTCGATCGGGCTCGTGGGGACGCGGAAACCGTCGGGCGTGAGCGTGAGCGAGCTGCCGCGGAAGAATTGCAAGCCGTCGTAGACGTTGATGGCGCGCAGGTTCTCGGCCGCGCGCTGGTAGATCACGATCAGACCCCAGCCCGAGACCACAGCGCTGCTGTCGCAATGAGGCGAGCCGGTGTTGACGGTGAGGCCGGAGAACGTGAAGTTGCCGTTGCCGGCAACCAGCGCCGTAACGTTGGCGAAGCCGCCGAAGTAGGGAAAGTTCGTGCCGCCGTTGACGAACGTCGTCGTGAATGTGCGGCTGGCGGTGATCGCGTTGCCGTTGAGCGTGACGTTCGCATCGACGGTGCCGCCGGAACCACCCCAGTAGAGGTAGGCGGCGAGGATGGTCGAGCCGGCCGGAACACCGGCGAGCGCTGCGGTGCTGTTGTTGGCAACGTTACAGGCGTTATTCGCGTTGTTGCGAAGCGACCCACCCGTAGCCACGAAATTAACGTTGCCGACGAAGCGGGAAAAACGCGTGATCGGCGCCGCCTGGGCGAACGCGTGCGAGGAGCCGAGAAGCAGCCCCAGGACGGTGAGCCACGCGAGTGTTCGCCTCATTGAGTCACGCTTCAGTTAATCTGTAACCCTTTGCCGCCACACACCTTGCGGTGAGTGACAGCGGCCCGCGCACTCTAAGAGTTCCCCTGTATGGCCCGGAGTGAGCCGTTCACAGCGCCCTTATGTCAATCGTGACCGAACGCACAGTCCACCCGCTGGCGCGGCCGATCGTGACCCTGGTCGCGGCTGTCGCTGAGAACGGCGTCATCGGCAGCGGCAACCGCATGCCATGGCACCTGCCAGCGGACCTGAAGCGCTTCAAGGCGCTCACGCTGGGGAAGCCGATATTGATGGGGCGCAAGACGCTCGCTGCGATCGGCAAGCCACTGCCGCAACGACGCAACCTGGTGTTGACCCGCGCCACCGATCTGCAGATGCCGGGCATCGAGATCGTGCACACCGTGGCGGAAGCACTGACAGCCTGCGCTGATGCACCTGAGTTGATGGTGATCGGCGGCGCGGAGGTTTATCGGCTCTTCCTGCCGCTCGCTGAGCGCATGCACCTCACGCGTGTGCATGCACCGATTGTCGGCGACACGCGCTTTCCGAATTGTGACTGGAACGAATGGCGCAAGGTCGAGCGCAGTACGCATCCCGCGGACGAGCGCAACCGCTACGCGATGACCTTCCTGGTGCTCGAGCGCCGCCGTCCGCCCGCTACTGCCTGACGAATCGCACGCTTTCCGCGTCGTCTTTCATGACCAGCGCGTCGCCATCACGCGTCAGCACCATGGGTGCCTCGCCCGGCGGACCGCTGATACTGATGCGATCGCCGTCGACGCTGTAGGGACCTGAGACACCCGGCGGCGCGCCCGCGCCGATGAACGTGAGCGTGACGGTTTGCTGGTCGCCGAATTCGAGCCGCAGGCCCTGCCCGCTGGCGGCATGGCGCGCTTCATAGGTGCCCACGAGCGCGGTCGCTTTCTTCTGCGTGGCGTCACGTTCCGCAGCCGCCTTCTTTTCATTTCCCTTCCCGCCGCGACAATAGCGCCCCACGATCGCATTACCTTCGAGGCAACCATCGTCCAGGATCGTGAGCAACTCCGGCGTGTCGTCATCGGCGACCTTGAGCGTCACTTGCTTGCCGTTGACGGTATAGGTGCCGTGCTTGGTCTGTCCAAGGAAGGTCGCCTCAAGCTGGTTGCCCGATTTGAAGGTGATCGAATCCAGAAATCCGGTCCGTTCGCCGCTGGCCGCGTCCTCGCCCAGGTAAGTGCCTTCGAGACCGCCGCCGCCACAGGCGGCGAAGAGCGTCAGCGATGACATCAGGATAAGCGGGCGCATGAAATGTTCTCCGTTTTCGGGGAAGGCCTATCTCATAGACGCGCGGCCATGGCCGGCGTCAGGCGCGAGGAGTAGCTACAACGGCGGCAATCGCCTGTCCACCAGGCGAGCCGCCCGCTCCCAAACGACTTGCTCGGGCCGCTCGATGCCCGCGCTCAGCTCCTCGAGCACTTGCTGCTGGACCTGTCCGCGCTCATACGCGGTGCCGTAAGGGATCTCGTGGTGAAACATCACCATCGAGTAGCGCGGGATGAAGCGTCGCGGGAAGCGCCGCTCGAGCTCGAGTGAGAGCGCTTTCTGCAGCTGGTACTTTGGATGACGCACAGTGTCACGCATCTCGACATAGTTCTCGAGTGCCATGGTCGCGATCGCATCGGCATTGGGCTTGCGATCGCGCTCGAATCGCACGAAGAGCTTCTCCCAACGCTCGTGCCCGTCGAGCAGTGTGTCGAAGTGCGCGCAGTCCTCGAAGGCGCAGTTCATGCCCTGGCCGTGAAAGGGCACGATGCCATGCGCCGCATCGCCGATGAGCAGGAGCTTACCGGCCGCATGCCAAGGCGCACACCGCACCGTCACCATCGTTCCCGTCGGATGCGCGAAGAAATCCTCCTCGAGATCGGGGATGAGGGGCCGGGCGTCGGGAAAGTGGCGCGCGAAAAGATCCGTGACGGCACGCGGCGAATCGAGCGCCGCAAAACTCACGGGCCCTGTCGCTGGTAGGAACAGCGTCGCCGTGAAACTGCCATCGATGTTGGGCAGCGCGATCAGCATGAAGCCGCCCCGCGGCCAGATGTGCAGCGCGTTGGCATCGAGCTGGTGCCGGCCGCCAGCACCGGGCGCGATCGAAAGCTCCTTGTAGCAATGCGAGAGGACGTCCTCGCTCGCGGTCGCAAATCCGGCGGAGATCATCGAGCTGCGCAGCGCGGAGCTCGAGCCGTCCGCGCCGATCACGGGCGCATCGCGTAGCTCGCGAGTCGCTCCGGAGGTTTCGTCGAGGAGGGTGAGCGTGCCGCGCGCGAAATCGGCGCCGCGACAATTCTGGTTGAAGTGGATCGGCTGGCCGCAAGCGCGCTCCACCTCGCTCATCAGCCGCTTGTTGAGCTCGCCGCGCGAGACGGAATAGATCACTTCGGTGTCGTCCTGACCGTAGCGTTGCAGGCTCGTCGCACCATTCTCGTCATGCAACAGGCGTCCGCGCATCGGGATCATCAACGGCCGCACGAGCTCCAGTACGCCAGCCCGTCCAAGGGCATGAATGCCGCGATCCGCCAGCGCCAGGTTGATCGAGCGCCCGGCGGCGATGCTCGTGCGCCGCATGTCGGGTCGCCGCTCATAGAGTGTCGGGACGAAACCGCGGCGCGCGAGAAAGATGCCCAAGAGGCTTCCGGCCGGTCCGGCGCCGATGATCGTGACGGCAGTGGGGCGCATGCCGCGAGTGTAAGGCCCGCCGTTCGCCGCGCGCGAGCGGCACAGCGTATCAACCGCGACAGGCTCCCGCGGGCGTTACGGTGCGCGCGTCAGCCGATGCGCGAGCGCGTAATTGCCGATTTCCTTGCCCAGGCGATTGCCTTCGACCGAGTCGTAGCGGAAATGGATGCCGAGGTACACGCGGGAGAGGGCGCACTCCATGGCGGCATCGGAGAAGCTGCCGAACGAGCGCGTGGGCGGATCCATCTGGATCATTGGCGACATTCCACCGGCCTCGTTGACGGCCGTCGTGGTCATGGTGAAGACGCGTTGCTCGCCGAAGGTCTCCGCGATCACGGTCATGGCGGCGGCGCACGCCGTGCCGTGCGCTGACGGGTAGGACGGAAACGGGTAGGTATGCCGATGCGTGTTGGTCCAAGCGGGATCCGCGGCCGTTGCCGGGTTGCCGTCGTTCTCCGCCCAGCGAATCGCGGTAAACGGACGCCAGTGGTTGTAATGGAACTTGTTTTCGAACGCGCTGATGTAGGCGTCCATGACGCTCATGTTGAGCAATGCGAAGAGGCGCGTGGCGTCCCACAGGTCGACGTCACTCGTGCTCAGGAGCTGGCGCACCAGCCGGTTGTGGGAATTCTCGACGAAATCCTTCCACCACATCGCGAGATGCGTCTGGCCGGCGGTGCGCGACGCACTCTGGAAGCGTCCCACGTCTTTCACTTCATCGAACGCGGTGGTGTAGGCGGCGCTCGCGATCTCCGGTGGTGGCGGCGAGCGGAATTGATCGGGACTGCTCAGGATGAAGGGCCGGGCGGCTGCCCAGCCGGCACCGAAAACGAATCCGGTGGGCGTTCCGCTGTGCTCCGGAAATTCCGCGTACACACCAGGTGCCATCGGATGAAACTGGTATTCGGCCACGGTGTCCCAGCCGTCGCCCTCGCGATGACTCAGGACCGCGGTGGCCACCTCCC
>DATIEU010000485.1:0-11312 GCA_035455565.1 Steroidobacteraceae bacterium
CTTTCTGATAGACGTACGGGATATACGTCGTCGTGTTCTTTTCATCTTGCGCGACGTAGAGCCAGATCGGATGGCTGACACCCACTTGCTGCGCGTAACCGAAGTAATGGGTCAGGGCCTTGCGATCCTTGAGCGCATCGATCCGCTCGAGCTCGCCCGCCAGCGGCTCGAGCCCGCGCGCGTTGGCGCGCGGCTCGTCCATGTAGCTCAGGTAGAAATCGCCGATCTTCTGCGCATCGGAACCCGCCGCATGCCCCTTGGCATTCGCGGCTTCCTCGACGATGGCGCGCAGGTCGGCCTGCGCCTGGTCGTCGAGCGCGACGAACGCACCGTAGTTGGAGCGATCGGCCGGGATCTCGGTGGTCTCGAGCCACTTGCCGTTGACGAAGCGGAACAGGTCGTCCTGCGGGCGCAGGGCGCGATCGAACCCCGCGGTGTCGAGGCCGGTGCCGAGCTTCACCTCGGGCGTGGCGGGCGTGGCGGGGGCTGGGCTCTCGGTCGTGGCGGCGCAGGCAGTCAGCGATGCGGTGACAAGCGTCATGACGAAACGATTCATCGGAACCTTGAGTCTCGACCGGCAGGGTCAACGGGTCGCGCAGTATATGCGAAGTCGCCCGTCGATCGAATCAGACGCGGCCGGCTCTTGCGTTTATCGTCCAGTCGACCTGGCGAGACTCGCCGGGCGAGCCTTCCCAGACCTGCTCGAGGGCGGGCCGCAGCGTCACGAGCGGGTCGCGGCCCTCGGCTTCCTTGTAGCGCTCGACTGCGGACCAGCTGGCGAGATAGCCCATGAGATGCTCCAGCGACCAGGCGGTCTCGTAGTGGAACTCCGGCGCCGGGATCTCGGCAAAAGGAAACGGCAGCGTGCGATAGGCTTCCTCGACCAGCCGCCGCTCGGGCGGCCAGTACGGACCGACAACGTTCTTGTAGAACTCCTCCACGACAGCTTCGACGGCGGGCGCGAGTGAGAATGTCGCATAGGTCCAGACCGCGATTACGCCTCCGGGCCTCAGTACGCGGCGCACTTCGGCGTAGAAGCGCTCGAAGTCGAACCAGTGCACGGCCTGCGCGACGGTGACGAGGTCACAGCTGCGAGCGGCGAGTGGCGCCGCTTCGGCGAGCGCCACCAGGTAGTCAATGCGTTCGTGCTCGAGATGCTTGCTCACCTGCGCCGCACTGGCATCGGACGCCACCACGTGCGCGAAGTGCGCTACGAGATCGATCGCCGCCTGGCCGCTCCCCGTCGCGCAATCCCACACGCGCTCGTGCGCGTGAGTTTGTCTTGAGAGCCATTCATAGAGCGCGGCTGGGTAGCCGGGGCGATGCGCCGCGTAATGACTCGACTGCCGGGAGAAATGATCCTTGAAGGTCGGTGCCGCCACGGCACCAGTTTAAAAAAAACCCCAGACCTTGTGGGTCTGGGGTTAGAGAAGCGGACTTTGATGAAGGGAAGGAAAGTCCGCTAGGGGATTCAGTGCAATCTCGACCAGTGCAGGATGCGAATGTCTTTCGACTCCATTTGGAGGCTGCGCGCCAGGATCGCGGCGATGTCCTTCAGATCGTTGGCGGCGCGCGGCGAGCGATTGAGCTCGACCACGCCGCTGAACTCGCTCAGGCGTTCCGGCTGCTCGTGCATCAGGAAGTGTGTGTAGTACTTGACGCCCATGCGGGCGGAGATTAGTAGAGGCGCTTAAGTCAAAACTGTGATCAGACGCACAAATCACTGCGTTTTCAGGGATTTCCGCGCACCATGAGCCGTTATCGCGCACCCGGCACGCCAGCTTCGAAGTACATCACGCGCCCTGGGGCGGCGCGGATGCAGGCGGAACTCGACCATTTGTGGCGCGTGTTGCGGCCGCAAGTGACCGCCGCGGTCGCGGCCGCGGCCGCGCAAGGGGATCGCTCCGAGAACGCCGAGTATATCTACGGCAAGAAGCAGCTGCGCGAGATCGACCGGCGCGTGCGCCACCTGCGCAAGCGCCTCGAGGACATGGTGATCGTCGATCAGCCGCCGAGCGATCCGTCGCGCGTCTTCTTCGGCGCCTGGGTTCGCATCGAGGACGACACCGGGCTGGTGCGCGCAGTGCGCATCGTCGGGCCCGACGAGTTCGACATGGAGCCCGATTTCATCAGCATGGACTCACCGCTCGGCCGCGCGCTGTTGCGCAAGGGTGTGGAAGACGAGATTACCGTGCAGCTGCCGGCGGGCGAGCGCACGTTCGTGGTGCTCGATATCTGCTACGGCGAGCGCCCGGTGAAATAAGTGGCGCCGTGTCCGGGTCCAATGTCAGGACCACCCTGCTCCGTCGGTGACACACATGAGATTCTCCGCACTCCTGCCGCGTTTCGCGATCGCGCTCATGTTCGCGGCGTCGGGCGCCGTCTGCGCCGCGGCCGCAGAAGCGCCGCAGTTCACCCACAGCCAGGCGCGCGATTGGATCAATTCGTCGCCGCTGACCCTCACTGACTTCAAGGGCCGCGTGCTGGTCCTTGACGTTTGGACGTTCGACTGCTGGAACTGCTACCGCTCGATTCCCTGGCTCAAGGACCTCGAAGCGCGGCTCGGACCGAAAGGGTTGGCGCTCATGGGCGTGCACAGCCCCGAATTCGCGCACGAAAAGGACTACGACAAGGTCGCCGCCAAGGTGAAGGAGTTCGGCATCCGCCACCCGGTGATGCTCGACAACGACTTTTCCTACTGGAACGCGCTCGGCAACCGGTATTGGCCGGCGTTCTACGTCATCGACAAGCAGGGACGATTACGCGGCACGTATGTGGGCGAGACCCACGTTGGCGATCGGCGCGCCAGGGAAATCGAAACGCTCATCGTAGGCTTGCTTGCCGAGTAACATGCGACAGGCGGCGTCAGCCCCCTGGTCGCGATCGAACTGTCGGCGCGCCTACATCACGCGGACGTTCTTGAACTGCCAGGGATCGCCCATGTCGAGGTCTTCGGGAAACAGCCGGCTGCGGTCGAACAGCGGATTCCAGTCGGTGTATACGCCGACCACGGGGCCGAGATACGGCATGCAGACCTCGAGATTGCGCTGGTAATCCATCTCGTCGGGCTCGACCACCCCGCGACTCGGATTCTCGATCGCCCATACCATCCCCGCGAGCACTGCTACCGTCACCTGCAGGCTCGTGGCGTTGTTGTGCGGGACGAGCTTGCGCGCCTCTTCTATCGAGAGCTGCGAGCCGTACCAGTACGCATTCCTCTTGTGGCCTGCGAGCAGCACGCCGAGCTCGTCGATGCCCTGCGTGATGTCCTCCATCATGATGCGTTTGTCTTCCTGGAGGTGCCAATTGCGGCCGGCGAACTCGTGCACCGACAACACCGCGTTGTCGCACGGGTGATAGGCGTAGTGGCAGGTCGGCCGGTACACCACGTTCATGCCTTCACGCACCGTGAAGTAGTCGGCGATCGAGATGGACTCGCCGTGCGTGATCAGGAAACCGTGGAAGTGCTCGGGTGTGGGCGTCCAGGTGCGCACGCGCGTGGCGGCGCCTGGCTGGTTGAGGTAGATCGCCGCCTGGCAGCCGAAGTCATGGCGCGCGCCGTCGCGCGGGAAATTGCGCTCGTGTGTGCCCCAGCCGAGCTCGGCGGGCTGCGAGCCTTCGCTCACGAAACCGTCCACCGACCAGGTGTTGACGAACTCGTGCAGCTGCTTGGGACGATTCGAGATCTGCGTGTCGCGCTCGGCGATGTGCACCACCTTGACGCCGAGCTTCTGCGCGAGCCGTCCCCATTCCTCGCGGTTGGCCGGCGTGGTCGCGCTCACGCCCGTATCCGTGGCGATATTGAGCAGCGCCTGCTTCACGAAATGCGAGACCAGGCCCGGGTTGGCGCCGTGCGTGATGACCGCGGTCGGCGCACGCGCATTGCCTTGCCGCAGCGCCAGCGCTTCCTCGCGCAGCGCATAATTGGAGCGCTTGGAGACCGGGATGCTGGGGTCGGTATAACCACCCGGCCAGGGCTCGATGCAGGTGTCGAGATAGAGCGCGCCCTTCTCCCAGCAGAACTTGATGAGCGCCAGGCTCGACACATCCACTGAGACATTGAGCAGGAAGTCGCCGCGACCGACGAGCGGATCGAGAATGCGCTTGTAGTTGTCGCGCGTCAGCGGGCTGTTCACGAACTTGATGCCGAATTCCTCGGCCTCGCTCTTGCCGCGCTCGTCCGCAGTGACGATCGTGATGCGCTCGGGCTTCACGCCACCCAGGTGACGCAGGATGAGCGGCAATACGCCCTGGCCGATGCTGCCGAAGCCGATGAAGACGATGCGGCCCGGAAAATCCACGTGAATTTGCTGTTTGCTCATGTTGGATGACGGTGTTGCGATCTGCTACGCACGGCTGGCGAGGTTAACAGTGACCTCGGTCGCCGCGCCACTCCGCATGACGGCCGGGCGCGCTGCTCAGCCGACGTTCGTCCCTTGCTGCTCGCGCCAATGTGGCGGATACGTGCGTTGGTAACCGGGAAGCGATTCCATGCGCGCGATCCAGCGTGCGAGCGCCGGATAGTTCGCCTCCATGGGCAGAAACCGCGATCGCAAGTCAGCCGCTTCCTTGCGTTGCAGCGCACGCAACAGTAACTGAATGTTTGGAAAGATCACGAAATCGGCGGCCGACACCGTCTCGCCGACGATCCATTCGGACTTGCTCAGGCGTCCCTCGATGCTGCGCGCTTCGTTGCCCACGGTCTGGAGCGCGCGCGTCGTGTCTTCGCTGCGCACGGCCGGCCCGCCGCCAAAAACAGCACGCGTCACCTTGTCGATGTGCGGCTCGACGTAAGCCTGGAACTCGCAGATCACTCGCATGATCACACCCGATTCCTCGGGCGTGCGGCCGAAGATCGGCGGCTCGGGGTACTTGAGGTCGAGGTAATAGAGAATCGCGAGCGATTCGAAGCAGACGTACTCGCCGTCCCTGAGCACCGGCACCTGGCCGCGGAAGTTGAGCTTAAGCATGTGCGGGGACTTGTGTTCCTGCCGCGAGAATTCGAGCCGATGCGAAACGTACTGCAGGTGCTTGTGCTCGAGCACCAGCAAGACGCGCCAGGAATACGGACTTCCGCTTCCCCAAAAGAGCTCGAGTGCCATGCAGTCAGTGTCCGCGAGCAGGTGCGGGTGTGGAGTCGCGCGAATTGTAGCGACTGCGCGCGGCGCCACGGAAGTTTCCGACCCTTGCCGAGGATCGGCGCTCGGCCGATAGTGCCATGACGATGAGCTTCACCACCCTGGTCGAGCCGGCCGAACTCGCGGCCCACCTGTCCGATCCCCGGTGGATCACGGTCGATTGCCGTTTCGAGCTGACCGATCCGGCGGCCGGGGCGCGGCTCTATGCCGCCGGCCATATCCCGGGTGCGCGTTACGCGCATCTGGACCACGACTTGTCCAGCCCGATGACCGCCACGACCGGCCGTCACCCGCTGCCGGATGCTAATGAACTTGCACGACGGCTCGGCGAGTGGGGCATCGAGGGCTCGTCGCAAGTCGTCGCCTACGATGAGGCGAATGGCGCCATGGCGGCACGCCTCTGGTGGTTACTCCGCTGGCTGGGTCACGGCCAGGTCGCAGTGCTCAACGGTGGGTTACGCGCCTGGCGCGCCGCGGGTTATCCATTGAGTGACCAGTCGCCCGTTGTGACACCGCGCGTGTTCACGCCGCGGATCGACCCCGACATGTTCCTCGACGTCGATGCGGTCGCGCGCCGGGTGGCGGCGCACGAGATCGTGTTGGTGGATGCGCGTCCGCCGGACCGCTTCGCCGGCCGCAACGAAACATTGGACCCGGTGGCGGGCCACGTGCCGGGAGCGCGCAACCACCCCTTCGCGCGCAATGTCGATGCGGCGGGCCGTTTCCTCTCCGCCGAGCAGCTGCGTGAAGCCTGGCGTCCCACGCTCGCAAGTGCCGCGGGCGATCGCGTGGTATCGATGTGCGGCTCCGGCGTGACCGCCTGTCACAACCTGCTGGCTCTCGAGATCGCCGGCGTGCACGGTGCGCGCCTCTACCCGGGATCGTGGAGCGAATGGATCCGCGATCCCAAGCGGCCGGTGGCCAGTGGCGCGAGCGGCGACTAAGCGCTTCTTTTCAATTTACTTCTCGGCTCTTTTTGTTATCGTGCGCGCAACTTTTTGAGGGGCTGTCCAGGTGTCAGCGATTCCCGACAACGCGGCGAAGAAACTCGTCCCGGGGCAACCCTGGAAGATCGAGGATTCACTCGAGCTCTACCAGGTGCAGGCCTGGGGCAAGGGTTACTTCGGGATCAATGCCGCGGGCCACGTAGTGGTACGGCCGGACACGCGTCCGGAGCGCGAGATCGACCTGCTCGAGGTGGTCGAGGGATTGCATGCGCGCGACTTGCGCGCACCGCTCGTGGTGCGCTTCTCGGACATCCTCGCGCACCGCCTGCGCCACCTGCACGACGCCTTCGCGACCGCCATCGCCGAGAACGAATACAAGAATCGCTACGCGGCCGTCTTTCCCATCAAGGTGAACCAGCAGCGCCTCGTGGTAGAAGAGGTGTACCGCTACGGCGAGCAGTTCGGGTTCGGACTCGAGGTCGGTTCAAAGCCTGAGCTCCTGGCGGTCATGGCGATGACCGAGGGCGACTCGGAGCGGCTCATCATCTGCAACGGTTTCAAGGACGACAGCTACATCGAGGCCGTGATCCTCGCCAGCAAGCTCGGGCGCAAGATTATCCCGGTGGTCGAGAACTTCTCGGAGCTGCAGCTGATTATCAAGCACTCCGAGCGCTACCAGGTCAGGCCGCGCATCGGCGTGCGCGTGAAGCTCGCAAGCGAGGGCGCCGGCCGCTGGCGCGAGTCGGCGGGCGAAAAGTCGAAATTCGGCCTTTTCATCACCGAGATCCTCGAGCTCTTCGAGGTGCTTAAGCGCGCCAACATGCTCGACTGCCTGCAGCTCGTGCATTGCCACCCCGGCAGCCAGCTACAGGACATCCGCCGCGTGAAGGACTCGATCAACGAGCTCGCACACGTGTATGCCGAGCTCAAGATCATGGGTGCGGGCCTGCAGTACATCGACGTGGGCGGCGGCCTGGGTGTCGATTACGACGGCAGCGGCACCAATTTCGAATCATCGATGAACTACACGCTCAACGAATACGCGAACGACGTGGTCTACCGCATCGCGAGCGTCCTCGATGCGCGCGACATTCCGCACCCGATGATCATCAGCGAGTCGGGCCGCGCTATCGCCGCACACCACAGCGTCCTGATCTTCGACACGCTCGGGTCCTCAGCGCTCGACCAGTTCCGGGTCTCGGGGCGCGAAACCGAGGACTACAACGGCGATCACGACATCCCGCAGCCGGTGCAGGATCTCTTCGAGGCCTATCGCACGGTGAGCGAGCGGCGCCTGGTCGAGTGCTATCACGACGCGTTGCAGGCGCGCGAGCAGACGCTGCAGATGTTCAACCTCGGCTATCTCAGCCTCGAGTTCCGTGGTCTCGCCGAGCGGCTCTACTGGGCGACCTGCGCCAAGATCCGCGACTACTGCCGCAAGCTCGACAGCGTCCCCGAGGAGCTCGAGAACCTCGAGCCGATCCTGAGCGACACCTATTTCTGCAACTTTTCGGTGTTCCAGTCGCTCCCCGATAGCTGGGCGATCGGCCAGCTCTTTCCGATCATGCCGATCCATCGCCTGAACGAGCGTCCGACGCGCAACGCCGTGCTGGCCGACATCACCTGCGATTCGGACGGCAAGATCGATCGCTTCGTGAGCCATCGCGACGTCAAGCGCACGCTCGAGCTGCACGAGCTGAAACCCGGCCAGGACTATTTCCTGGCGGCGTTCCTCGTGGGCGCTTACCAGGAAACGCTCGGCGACCTGCATAATCTGTTCGGCGACACGCACGTCGTGCACATCCGGTTGCACGATGAGGGCGGCTGGTGGATCGAGGAGATCGTCAAGGGCGATACCGCCAACCGCGTGCTGGAATACATGGAGTACGACGTGGCAGAGCTGCATCCGAAGCTCTCGCGCGACTGCGAGCGCGCCGTCCGGGAAGGACGCCTGTCGCTCGCCGAGAGCCAGCTGCTCAAGCGGTTCTACGAGCACGAGCTCGACGGCTACGCGTACCTCGAGCCCGACGGCGAAGACGCGCCGAAGTAGGCGCCGCGATGGACCTCAAGAGCCTCGCCGCCGTATTCGGCACGGTGCTGCTGGCGGAGCTGGGGGACAAGACGCAGCTCGCCACCTTCCTCTTCGCGACCCGCAACCCGGCCGACAAGTGGCTGGTGTTCGCGGCCGCCGCCGGCGCACTGGTCGTCGCCGCCGGCCTGGCGGTCCTCGCAGGCGGTTTCGTCGCTCAGCACGTCAGCACGCGGGTACTGACACGCATCGCCGGCGTCGCTTTCATCCTGATCGGCGCCTGGACCCTGTGGCGCGCCTGACACATGGCTCTTGCGTCGCAAAAGCCTGATTCATAGGGGTTTCCCGGCAGCCAGTATTTGCCAAGCACCGGGGGCTAACGTAAGATCGCGCGCGGTTCGTACCCTCATCATGCATTCCAGCGGGCGTTCGAGTGAGTTCTTCCTTCGAGGCTTCTCGCCCAGCAGCCAGCTCAACTTGATTGGTGCACGATCCAAGGCGCAGGCCTTGGTGCTGAGTTCTCGTGTCTCCGATACGCGCTCTCGTACCTGACCTGTAGTTAGAAACTGCGGTTCCAGATCGCCAGCTCTCAGGGAGGCAGATCTCGGCGCCGCTAGCAGAGTGAGAATTTGAATGACGACGATCTATGTAGGGAACCTACCTTTCAGCGCCACGGAAGACGAAGTGCGCGGGCTTTTCGAGCGCCATGGCAAGGTCGAATCGGTCAAGCTGATCAATGACCGTGAGACCGGCCGGCCACGAGGCTTTGGCTTCGTGGAAATGGCATCGGGTGAGGCCCAAAACGCGATTCAGCAGCTCAATGGCTTCCAGATGGGTGGCCGGCCGCTGCGCGTAAACGAGGCTCAAGAACGTCCGGCGCGCCCGAAGTTCGCCGGCGGTGGCGGTGGTGGACGCGGCCGTTGGTAAGAGTCTCGACTGACAGAATTTGACTTCGGAAACCCCGCCTACGTGGCGGGGTTTTTTTGCCCGCTTGAAACCTGGCGGCGGGTGCCGTTGACTAACGCGCTCGACGGGCCCGGCTGGGCTTGTTCGCCGAGGAGACTGCGATGGCAAGCCAGAAATGGATGACCGTGCTTTCCGCCGCGCTGACCAGCGCCCTGCTTGCCGGTGCAGCAACGTCCGCCGAGTCCCTGCCGAAGACCGATGCGGCCACGGCAGCCGCGATTGATGCGGCTCTCGCCGGCGCCCACCGCTCCGACGCCAACAAGGCACGGGATGTCTATCGCCATCCCAAGGAAACGCTCACCTTCTTCGGCTTGCGCCGCGACATGACGGTGGTGGAGCTTTGGCCGGGCTCCGGCGGCTGGTACACCGAGGTGCTCGCGCCCGTTCTCAAGGACAAGGGGAAGCTCTACGCCGCACATGTCGATCCCGTCGACGCGCCGCAAGGCGGCCGGGACGGCCTCAAGAAGTATCAGGCAAACCTCGCGGCCAACCCGGATCTCTACGGCAAGGTCACGGTTACCGCGCTCTGGAACAAGGGTGCCGACATTGCGCCACCCGGTTCGGCGGACATGGTGGTGACCTTCCGCAACATCCATAACTGGATGGGCCGCGGCTGGGCGCCGGAGGCCTTTGCCGCGGCGTACAAAGCGCTCAAGCCGGGTGGTGTCTTCGGCGTCGAGGAGCATCGCGGCAATCCGGCCGTGCCGCAGGATCCGAAGGCGGCGAGCGGTTATGTCAACGAGGACTACGCCATCAAGATGATCGAGGCCGCCGGCTTCAAGCTGGTCGACCGCTCGGAGATCAACGCGAATCCCAAAGACACCAAGGACTATGAAAAAGGCGTATGGACCTTGCCGCCCAACTTCGCGATGGGCGAGGTGGATCGCGCCAGGTTCGCGGCTATCGGCGAGAGCGACCGCTTCACGCTCAAGTTCATCAAGCCCGCGCGCTGAAGCTTCGCCTTAGCGCCTACCACAGATCGCGCAGTCGCGCGCCCGCATCGATGCGCGTGCCGGCCACCGCGAGCGCCGCGTCCGCACTCGCCGGGCATTGCACCGCCGATTCGCGCAAAGTCAGCATCACACGCGGCGTGAGGAAGCGGCTGCGTGCCCCGTAGACGTGCGCGTCGCCATAGCGCGGCTGCTGCGTGATGTGAAAGCGCAGTGGACACACCAGCTCGAGCTGGCGGCGGGCGCGCGTCATGGCGACGTACAGGAGGCGCCGCTCTTCCTCCACCTGTGCGGGCTTCCCGCCCGCGAATTCGGACGGAAAACTGCCGTCGGTGACGTTGAGCACGAACACGGCATCCCATTCCTGGCCCTTGGCCGAATGCACGGTCGAGAGAATGAGGTAATCCTCGTCGAGCAGCGGCGGGCCCACCTCGTTGCCCGAGGCATTGGGCGGATCGAGAGCGAGCTCAGTGAGGAAGCGCTCGCGCGACGGATACTGCGTGGCGAGCTGCTCGAGTTGATCGAGGTCGGCGGCACGCACGTGCGCGGCCTCGTATAAGTGCTCGAGCTCGGGTTCGTACCACTCGCGCGCGCGCCGCGCCTGGCCGGGCCACGGCGTTGCCGGATCGTTGAGTGCGGAAAGCAGGTTGCAGAGCGCCTGAAAGCGCTCTGCCGCTGCCGCAGGCGCCTGCTCGCCGCTCAACGCGGCGAGCCGGTGGCCGTTCGCGGCCAGCGCCGCGATGATGCGCCGCGCGTGCGCCGGACCCATGCCGCTCATGAGCTGCAGCACGCGAAAGGCCGCGAGCGTGTTCTTCGGATTCTCCGCCCAGCGCAGCACGGACAGGAGATCCTTCACGTGGGCCGCTTCCAGGAAGCGCAGGCCGCCGTACTTCACGAACGGGATGTTGCGCCGGGTGAGCTCGATCTCGAGCAGGTCGCTGTCCGATGAATTGCGGAACAACACCGCCTGGCGACGCAACAGCATGCCGGTCTCGCGGTTGGCGAGGATGCGGCCCGCCACGTATTCCGCCTGCTGGCGCAGGTCCGCCGCGGCCACCAACGCGGGCGGCTCGCCGCCCGTGCGCACCGCGCGCAGTTCCTTGCGATGCTGGCGCGCGCTTTCGCCGATCAGCGCGTTGGCCGAGTCGAGGATGGGTTGCGTGGAACGGTAGTTCTCCTCGAGCGCCACCGTTGCAGCCGCCGGTGCGAAGCGCTCCGGGAACCCCAGGATGTTCTCGACGCTGGCGGCGCGGAAGGAATAGATGGCCTGGGCATCGTCGCC
>DATIEU010000486.1:0-18535 GCA_035455565.1 Steroidobacteraceae bacterium
CTCAACGACCAGTCGTTGACCAGCATGAGAAGCCTGATGTGCTCGCGCGCCTGCTCGGGCGTGACGCCCATCGGTACATCGTCCGTGATCACGGCGACCTCGGCCTCGAGATCGATGCCGTGATCCTCGCTCACGAACAGCGCTTCCTCCATCGGTCCGAGGAAATCGTCGGAGCCGCCCTGGTACATGAGCGGATCGGACCAGAAGGACGCCGGCATCTCAGCGCCGCGCGCCTTTCGGACCAGCTCCACGTGGTTGACGTACGAGCTGCCATCCGCCCATTGATAGGCACGTGGCAGCGGTGCCAGCGCCTTGCGCGCTTCGAAAGGGAAGGCCGAGCGATTGTTGTCTCGTTGCAGTTGCTCGAACGCTTCGGCCAGGCGCGGCGCGGCGCGCTCCCAGTCATCGAGCGCCGCCTGCAACGTGGTCGCGATGTGCGGCACCTGCGCCGCGCGCTTGAGGTCGCGGCTCACGATGATGAGGCGGCCGTCGCGTGATCCATCCCTGAGAGTGGCGACCTTGATATCAGCTCCCCTTGGCGCCCTTCCAGCTGTCGACATAGCCAGCCCACTCGACGGCCTTGGCCTGAGCGCCGATTTCCAGAGCATCCCGGGCATCCACCATGACCGCAACCTCGTCGGTGCCGCTCTTCGGCTGCTTGAGCACGTTCTTGAGCGCCTTCGGGTGCGGCCCGTGCGTGAAGCCGGCCGGGTGCAGGGTCATCATGCCGGGGTGGATGTTGTCGCGGCTGAAGAAATCACCGGCGTGGTAGAAGAGCATCTCGTCGTAATCGTCGTTGTTGTGGAAGAAGGGCACCTTGAGCGCGCCCGGATCGCTCTCGAACGGGCGCGGCACGAAGGTGCAGACGACGAAACGATTGCCGACGAAGGTCGTGTGCGCGGACGGCGGCAGGTGGTACCGGTGGCTCATGAGCGGGCGGATGTCGCGCACGTTGAGCCGCACCACGCTCAGGTCGCCGTGCCAGCCGACCGCATCGAGCGGGTTGAAGGGATAGGTCACTGTTGATAGTTGTCCGCGTCGCTTGATGCGCACCGACCAGCGCTGGGTATCGCTCTGCTGCGCGCGGAACGCATCGTCGATGCGCGGCACGTCGAGCATCGCCGGATCGAAGATCGCGTGCGGCCCCACCAGGCCCTTCTCCGGCAGCGAATAGCTGGAGTTGGTTGCCTCGATCAGGAGCGCGCACAACGGTTCGTCGCATTCCAGCCGCCACATCGTGCCGCGCGGCAGCACGATGTAGTCGCCAATGCCGAAGGAGAGATGGCCGTAGTCGCAGAAGAGCTCGCCGCGACCCTGATGCACGAACAGCAGCTCGTCGCCGTCGGCGTTGCGCACCAGGTGATCCATGGCGCCGGTGGCGCGCCAGAAGCGGATGCGCACCGCGGCGTTGTGCAGGATCTCGAGCGCCTCCCACGGCGAGACGCCCGCTGGGCTCAGCTTGGTGAGATCGAAGGCGTGCGGCCGCAGCGGCCCTTCGAAGTCGACCCAGCCCGTCGGTGGGTGGCGATGATAGAGATGCGCCGCCGGACCGAAGAACCCTTCCTTGCTGATCTCCCGCTCGTAGGTGCCTTCGGGCAGGTCGGCATGTGCCTGGCGCGAAGCCTGGCCTTCGACGCGCGGGAATGAGATGTAGCGCTTCATGTGGGCGGTTCCGCGGTATTCGCGGCTAATTTAGTTTCATATGAAACCATTGGCAAGGCGCAGGCCCCGGGGCAGCGCGGCGGGTCGGCGCTCAGCGCTCCAGGATCGCCGTGACTCCCATGCCACCGGCGGTGCATACGGAGATGAGGCCGCGGCGTGCATTCTTCTGTTCGAGGATCTTGGCGAGCGTCGCCACGATGCGCGTGCCGGTGGCGGCGAAGGGATGTCCGATCGCGACGCTGCCGCCCATCACGTTCAGTCGCGAGCGGTCGATGCTGCCGAGCGGTTTCGCAAGCCCCAGGCGGTCGCGGCAGAACTCCGCTGACTCCCACGCCCTGAGCGTGCACAGCACCTGCGCGGCGAACGCCTCGTGAATCTCGTAGTAGTCGAAGTCCTGCAGCGTGAGCTTGGCGTCCGCCAGCATGCGCGGCACCGCGTAGGCGGGCGCCATCAACAGCCCCTCCTTGTTGACGAAGTCGACCGCAGCGACCTTGCCGTGGGCCAGGTACGCCTGCACCGGGAGTTTGCGGGCGCGCGCCCATTCCTCGCTCGCGAGCAGCACTGCCGAGGCGCCGTCGGTGAGCGGGCTCGAGTTGCCGGCGGTGAGCGAACCGGCGCCGCTGAAATCGAACGACGGCTTGAGCTTCGCGAGTTTCTCGAGCGAGCTGTCACGCCGCACGTTGTTGTCGTTCTTCAGGCCCTGGTACTCGATCACCAGGTCGTTGTAGAAGCCCGCGTCCCACGCCGCGGCGGCGCGTTTGTGGCTCTCGAGCGCGAGCAGATCCTGATCCTCGCGCGACACCTTCCAGTTCTTGATCATGAGCTCGGTGCTCTGGCCCATGCTCAGGCCCGTGCGCGGCTCGACCACCGCCGGCAGCACCGGCTTGAAGTGCCGCGGACGTACGCCGAAAAACGGCTTCACCTTCTCGCCGAAGGTGCGGCCGCGAAAGCTGCGTAGCAGCAACTGCTGGTAGTCGCGGCTGAAAACCACCGGCGGATCGCTCACGGTATCGACGCCGCCCGCGATGCCGGACTCGATCATGCCGAGCGCGATCTTCATGCCGATGAGGATGGTCGCCTCGAGACTGGTGCCGCAGGCACGTTGCAGGTCGACGCCCGGCGTCTCGAAGGCCAGCCCGGAGCCGAGGACGCTTTCGCGCACCAGGTTCCAGTCGCGCGAATGCTTCATCACCGCGCCGCCGGCGACGTCGTCGAGACGCTCCCCGCGCAGGCCGTACTTGTCGACCACCGCCTTGAAGGCCGCGGTGAGCATGTCCTGGTTGCCCACGTTGGCGTACGCGCTATGTGCGCGGGCGAACGGGATACGCGCCCCGCCGATGATGGCGACACGCCTTGTCTGCGAACCGACGAGCATTGAAACGTCCCTCCGAGGATGCGGCTCGCGTAGAATGCCATCCAATCCCGGCTCCTGCTAATCGACCGGTGGAACACCGGCCTTGCTCGCGTGCCCGTCACATCCGTCACTTTCCGCCAGCGTTTCGCCAGCGATGCCCGCGCGATCCTGAGGCTCGCCGGGCCCCTCATCGTCAACAACGTGGCGGTGGCCGGCATGAGCTTCACGGACACCTTGATGGCCGGGCGGCTGAGCGCCGGCGACCTCGCCGCGGTTGCGGTCGGCAGCGCCTTCCACATCTTCTTCTACCTCACGGGGCTCGGCATCCTGATGGCGATGAGCCCGCTCGTGGCGCATGCCTATGGCGCCGGCCATAACGAACGCGTCGGCCACCTCGCGCGCCAGGCGCTCTGGCTGAGCCAGCTCATCGCGCTCGTGATGATCGTGTCGATGCTCAATGTGAAATCGATCCTGCAGATGATCGGCATCGACCCGGCCATCGTGCCGAAAGCGGCCGGCTTCGTGTACGCGATCAGCTGCGGCATCCCCGGCGTCATGGCGTTCCTCGCCCTGCGATTCGTGAGCGAGGGTATCGGCTGGACGCGGCCGATCATGTACACAGCGCTCACGGCGCTGATCGCCAACGTGGTCGGCTGCTACGTCTTCATGTACGGCAAGCTCGGTTTCCCGGCGCTCGGCGCCGTGGGCACCGGCGTCTCGAGCGCGCTCGTAATGTGGATCATGCTGGCAGTGATGGTTGCGTACGTGCGCCGTCACCGCGTCTATCGTCCTTATGCGCTCTTCAAGCGGTTCGAGCCGCCGGACTGGCGCTCACTGCGAGAAATCCTGGCGCTCGGCCTGCCGATTTCCGGTGCCGTTATTTCCGAGGGTGCACTGTTCGTCGCCGCCGCCCTGATCATGGGTACGATGGGCGCGGCCGTGGTCGCCGCCCACCAGATTGCGATCAACTATGCGGCGCTCATGTTCATGATCCCGCTCTCCATCCATTCGGCGACCACGATCCACGTGGGGCATGCGCTTGGCGCGGGACGATTCGCCGCGGGGCGCTGGGCGGGGTTCGTGGGGATAGCGCTCTGCGGCCTGTTCATGGCGTGCTCGGCGGTCGTGATTCTCTTTGCTGGTGAGCACATCGCAGCGCTCTATACGCGCGATGAGGCGGTTCGTACCGTCGCCGCGGGACTACTGCTGATGGCTGCTATCTTTCAGATCTCGGACGGCCTGCAGATCGGCAGCGCCGGTGCGCTGCGAGGCTTCAAGGACGCGCAGGTGCCGATGCTGCTCAACCTGGTGGCCTACTGGGCGATCGGGTTTCCGCTGGCCTATGGGCTGGGAGTCGCGCAGGGACTTGGCCCGACGTACGTCTGGGTGGGCTTGATCGCGGGCCTGACCGCCTCCGCGGTGCTGCTCGGGACGCGATTCCACTTGATTTCGAGGCGTGCTGTGCTTGCGGCCACGGGCGGCACCACACTCGCTGCGCAGGCTGCAGAATAAGGAATAGCCATTGAACGCTTTCTACCGTACCCATTTCATGGCCGCGCTGACGGCCCTCCTCTTCACCAGCGGCGCGCTGGCTGCGACGTCCACCGCCGACCAGCAACTCGCTGACCTGGTGGACCGCTACTTCGAGGAGTACCTGAAGCTCAACCCGGTGTTCGCGACGCAGATCGGCGATCACCGCTACGACGACCAGTACCCGAACGACATCGGGCCCGAATACCGGGAGAAGGCGCTCGCCACCGAGCGGCGTTATCTCGCCGCGCTGGGAGAAATCGACACGAATGCGCTTTCGCCCGCCGCCCGCCTGAGCTACGACGTGTTCAAGGCGCGGCGTGAGATCTTCGTCGAAAGCTTCCGCTTTCCGGGCTGGCTGCTGCCGCTCGACCAGTTCAACAACCCGGCTGCCGATCTCGCCGTGCTGGGCTCGGGAACCGGCGCACACCCCTTCGCGACGGCGAAAGACTACGAGAACTTCATCAGCCGCATGAGCGCATTCCAGACCTGGATCGACCAGGCGGTGGCGAACATGCGCGAGGGCGCTGCGCAGCGCATCACCCAGCCGCGGCCGCTGGTCGAAAAAGTGCTGCCGCAACTCGAGGCGCTCATTGTCGCCAAGCCCGAGGACAGCGTCTTCTACAAGCCGCTCGGATCGCTGCCGGCGGAGCTGGATGAAGCCTCGCGTGCGCGCCTGGTGCAGCGCTACTCCGCGACCATCGTCAAGACGCTCGCCTCCTACCAGCGGCTGCGCGACTTCATGAAGAACGATTACCTGCCGAAGGCGCGCACCACGGTTGGCTGGTCGGCGTTGCCCGATGGCAAAGAGTGGTACGGATTCTTCGTCAGGGTCTACACCACTACGCACATGAAACCCGACGAGATCCACGAGCTCGGGCTGAAGGAAGTGGCGCGCATCGAGTCCGAGATGGATGGCGTGCGCGAGCAGGTCGGGTTCAAGGGCGATCTCAAGGCCTTCTTCAGCTACCTCAAGGAGGATCCGCGCTTCTATTTCCAGAACGAGGCCGACCTTCTTGCCGGCTATCGCGACCTCAAGAAGCGCATCGATGGGCTGTTACCGAAGATGTTCGCCGACTTTCCCAGGGCGGACTACGAGATCCGCGCCGTCGAGCCCTTCCGCGCGCAATCCGCGGCCGGCGCGTTCTACGAGCGCGCGGCAGCCGATGGTTCGCGCCCCGGCATCTTCTACGTCAACACGTTCGACCTGAAGGGGCAGCCGAAGTACGGCATGGAAACGCTGTCCCTGCACGAGGCCTCGCCCGGACACCATTTCCAGCTCTCGATCCAGCAGGAGCTCACCGACCTGCCGCGCTTCCGGCGCTTCGACTTCTACACCGCTTACACCGAAGGGTGGGCGCTCTACTGCGAGTCGATCGGCAAGGAGCTCGGACTCTTCACCGATCCATACCAGTACTACGGGCGATTGAACGATGAGATGTTGCGCGCCATGCGCCTGGTGGTCGACACCGGGTTGCACGCCAAGGGCTGGTCGCGCGAGCAGGCCATTCGCTACATGCTCGAGCACTCGAGCATGGCGGAGAGCGACGCGGTTGCCGAGGTCGAGCGCTACATCGCGTTCCCCGGCCAGGCGCTCGGCTACAAGATCGGGCAACTGCGCATCAGCGCGATGCGCGCGCGGGCGCAGGCCGCGCTCGGTCCGAAATTCGACGTCAAGGCGTTCCACAGCGTCGTGCTGCGTGACGGTTCGGTGCCGATCGACGTGCTGGAAGCCAAGGTTGATCGCTGGATCGAACAACAGAGGGGAGCGAAGTAATGCGCCAGGTCCGCATCGTTGGTTTTCTCCTGCTGGCGGCACTCGCCGCGTGCTCGCGTGACGAGGCACCAGCGGCTGCATCGCAGGCCGTGTCCGCCCACGGTGCGGAGCAGCGCCTCTCGCAGCTCGTCGAGGAGTATTGGCAGAAGTACCTGTACCTCAACCCGATCAACGCCACGGTGATCGGCGACAACCGCTACAACGACCGGCTCGAGATCACGGTCAGCCCGCAATACATGGCCGATTCGCTCGCGCTTGAGCGCGAGTACCAGAAGAAGCTCGAAGAGATCGATCCCGCGTCGCTCACCGGCCAGGCCCGGCTGACGTACGACATCTTCAAACTCGACCGCGGGCTTGCGATCGAGGGATTCCGCTTTCCCGCCGAGCTCATCCCGATCAACCAGTCGTTCGGCATGCCGTCGCTGTTCGCACAAATGGGGGCGGGTGGGGGTCTCCATCCGTTTGCGACCGCCAAGGACTACGAGGATTGGCTCAAGCGCACCAATGACTTCGTCACCTGGGTCGACCAGGCCATCGTCAACATGCGTGCGGGTACCGCGAAGGGCGTCGTCCAGCCGCGCATCGTGATGGAAAAGGTATTGCCGCAGCTCGAGCCGCTGATCGTGAAGGATCCGAAGCAGAGCCTCTTCTATCGCCCAGTCACGAATTTTCCCGAGAGCTTCACGGCCGAGGAGCGCGAGCGCTTCACGAACGCCTACACGAAGGCGATCGCGACGCAGATCGTGCCCGCCTATCAGAGGCTGCAGGCCTTCATCCGGGATGAGTACCTGCCGAAGACGCGCGCGACGGTCGGCATCACCAGCCTGCCGAACGGGGCCGAGTGGTACGCCTACCTCGTCAAACTGCAGACGACGACCGATCTGACTCCCGCCGAGATTCACGACATCGGTCTCAAGGAAGTCGCGCGCATCCGCGCCGAAATGGAAAAAGTGATCGCGCAGGTGGGCTTCAAGGGCGACATGGCCGCGTTCTTCGCCTTTCTGCGCAGCGATCCGCGCTTCTACTACACCAAGCCTGACGATCTGCTCGACGGCTACCGGGCGCTCAAGAGCCAGGCCGCGGAAGCCGCGCCGCGCCTCTTCGCGGTCTCGCCCAAGGCCGACTTCGAGATCCGCGCGGTCGAGGACTTCCGGGCACGTTCCGCCGCCGGCGCTTCGTACCGCGCGGCGACGCCCGACGGGTCACGTCCGGGTGTCTTCTACGTCAACACCTACGATCTGAAATCGCGGCCGCGCTACACAATGCAGTCGATCTACCTGCACGAGGCGGTGCCCGGTCATCACTTCCAGTTCTCGATCCAGCAGGAGCTCGAGAGCTTGCCGAGCTTCCGCCGCTTTGGCGGCTACACGGCGTACAGCGAGGGCTGGGGCCTGTATGCGGAATCGCTGGGCCACGAGCTCGGGTTCTATAAGGACCCTTACGACTACTTCGGCGCGCTCGGAACCGAGATGTTTCGCGCCGTCCGGCTGGTGGTCGACACCGGCATGCATTCGAAAGAGTGGTCGCGCGAGCAGGCCATCGAATACATGAGCGCCCACGCGCCCATCGGGCCATCCGACGCCGTCTCCGAGATCGAGCGCTACATCGCCAACCCGGGACAGGCGCTCGCCTACAAGGTGGGCGAGCTCAAGCTCAAGGAGCTGCGCGCCCGCGCCACGGAACAGCTCGGCGAGCGTTTCGACTTGCGTGAGTTTCACACCCAGGTGTTGACGGACGGCGCGCTGCCGCTCGATGTGCTGGAAGCGAAGGTCGATCGGTGGATTGCCGGGCAGCAGGCCAGCCCCGCGCGGAGCTGACGCGTGGATCAGGTCTTGATGTAGCCGTAGCCCAGCGTTTCGATTTCGACCAGCTCGCCGTCTTCGAAGCGCAGCCGGCGCATCAGCTTGTGCGGACCGAAGTTGTAGGTCCAGAGCTCGACCGTCACTTCGACGAGCGAGCCGGGTGCCGCGAGCACCGGCCGGCCGTGATGCCAGACGATGGGTTGGCGCAGGATCGCGCGGGTTTCGATGTCGGCGGGCTCGCCGCACTTGGCGCGCACGTCGTAACGGCTGTCGCCTTCGTGGACCAGTTTGACGCCGCAATGAAAGGCGGCCGCCGGGAAGGCGGTGAGCAACAGGAGCGTCGCCAGTGCAAACCGGGCCGTCACGGGGGCACTCTAGCCCATTCCGTATGAACGCGCGATTAATGGGGCAGGCTGCGAAGGGTCTCGGCCCTTCGCAGCCCCGTTCGCTCAATCCCTCGACCATCCTTGGGGTCGGGCGTCCTGCCCGGTCATCGCAGCCCTCACAGGGAATAGCGTAAAAACCCTCGCCCGATTCTCAGCCAATGTGAGAAATTGTGCGGCGACGCACACTGCCACCCGCGCCTCGGCGCGGGCGACGGGGCGACGCAACAGGCTTATGTCACGGGCGCAGGGACTTGCGCCGAGTATACGAAGAGATTCGTTAGGACATATAATGACTTGGGTCTGTCGGGGGAGCGATGCCATGAAGAGAAAGAGCGAGCTGCGCACAGTTCGTCCCACCAACGCCGAGCTCAACATCCTGCGAGCCTTGTGGCGCCTGGGACCGAGCACCGTCCGGAGCGTACACGAGGAACTTTCGCGCGTTGACCGCAATCTGGGTTACACGACCGTGCTCAAGTTCCTGCAAATCATGCTGGACAAGGGCCTGGTAAAGCGGGAGGACTCGCAGCGAGCGCATGTGTATCGCCCGGCTGTGAGCCGCGAGCAAACACAACGCCAGCTCACCCGGCAGCTCATCGACGGCGCCTTTGATGGATCGCGCTCACAACTCGTACTCCAGGCGCTGAGCGGCGCCGACGGGGTGCGACCCGAGGAACTGGCCGAAATTCGCGCGCTGCTGGATCGCCTGCAGATTGCACAGAACAACTGACGGGACGCACGCGATGGTTGCAGCCATCGCGGGTGAGAACGGAGGTAGTACCCCATGATCGAGCTCGACTTGCCGGCATTGGAGGGGTTGGTCGCGACGCTCGGCTGGACGCTGTTGCATTTCCTCTGGCAGGGCGCCGTCGTCGGTGTCCTGTTCGGAGTATCGCTGGCCGCCGCCGGCAATGCCTCGGCGCAGACGCGCTATCGGCTCGCCTTCTTCTTCCTGCTGCTGCTGGCAACGTTGCCGGTGGCCACCTTCTTCTGGTTGAGCCCGAGCTACGTGGCGGGCGCCGGCACCGCGGAGATCATCGCGGAATCGGCTCCGCTCCTCACGGTGTCGATCGCCGCGCCGGTGCTCGACTGGCAAACCTTCGTGCATCCCTGGCTCCCGTGGGCCGTGCTCATCTGGGCGGTCGGCGTGGCCTTCATGACGGGACGCCTGTTGCTCGAATGGCGCAATGTCCGTCTCCTCACCCGTCTCGATGTCTCGCCGCTCACGCCAGCCTGGCAGCATCGTGTGCAGCGACTGATCGGCTCACTCGGCGTGCGCACCGCCGTGCGCGCCGTGCAGTCGGCGCGCGTGCACGTGCCGATGGTGGTTGGGTGGCTGCGACCGGTGATCCTGGTGCCGGTGAGTGCCCTGTCCGGCCTCACCACGTGGCAGCTCGAGCTCATCCTGATGCACGAGCTGGCGCACGTGCGCCGCTACGATCATCTCGTCAACCTGCTGCAGGTCGTGATCGAGACCCTGTTGTTCTATCACCCGGTGGTGCGCTGGGTGTCGCGTGTGATGCGCGAGGAGCGCGAACACTGCTGTGACGACCTGGTGGTCGCGCGCTCGGGAGATGCGCTCGCCTACGCGCGGGCACTCACCGAGCTCGCCGGTGTGCAAAGCCTGAGCCTGCAGACCAGCGTTTCGAGTGACGGCGGTCAATTGCTCGCGCGCATCCGGCGGCTCGTCGGCGTGCGCCGGCCACCGCGCGTGGCAGCGCACTGGAGCATCGGTGTGATGCTCGCGACGGTAGCCGTCAGCGTCAGCGGCCTGCTGCAACCGCTGGGGGTCAACAGCCGCGAAGCGGAAGACACCGCAACAGCGCCCGAAGAGCACGTCATTGAGGCTTCGGGACTGTCCTTCTCACAACCCGAGGTAGACATTCCGGAGCCGACCATTCCAGTTTCGATCGCAGTCCTGGCGGTCGAGTCGCGAGCACGGGAGTTAGCAGCAGCCCCGGCGACAAGCCGCACCCCGGTCCAGAGTGGCAGCACGCCGCTCGCAACCGCCGCCGAGACAGCCGCGCCGGGCGGCGCGAAACCCTCGGCCGCCCCGGCTGATTCGCCGGTTGCAACCGGTGCCGCTCCGTCCGTTGCGGAAGCGCAGCCCGCCGGCAGTGGCTCCGAGGCGACATCGCCGACCGAGTCCCTGCTGGTGACCGCACCCGCGGCGGCCGCCGGCAGCGTCGTCGATCGGGCGCGCATGGCGGCGGTCGATCGCGTAGCGCAGGAGAATGGCGTGAAGCTCGTGTGGTTGAACCCGCCCGTGCTGCAGGATGCGAGCGGCGCCGCGCCGCGCATGCCGAGCCCGGACATGAGTAATCTGCCGACCGATCCACAAGCGCGGGCCATTGCCGTTCTGCAGGCGCAGCCGGAATTCCCGGATCGCGCCCGACTCGACAGCATCGAGGGCTGGGTGACCGTGAGCTACGTCATCGGGCGCGATGGACGCGTGTCGGATGTAGCCATCGTGGCCGCGCAACCGCGCAATGTGTTCGAGGGGGCGGTCCGCAAGGCGGTGCGCTCGTGGCGCTTCGAACCCGTCACGGTCGATGGCCGGCCGGTCGAACAGAAGAAGACGCAGACGATCCGGTTCTCGCTGAGCGACGTGCAGCCGAGCGACGCGATGTGCCTGGCGAGCACCGGCTCGCGCATCTGCCGCACACCGGGCCGCTGACCTCATCACCTCCAGACGCCCACCTCGGGACGGCACTTGGCCGTTCACCCGAGGTGCGGGCGCATTTTTCCCGTCGTAAGATCGCCGCGTTGATGCTGCGACACGCATGACCGTTCCGTACGAGATCAGCATCGTCGTCCCGACGCTCGACGAGGACGCGACGCTCGCCGCGCTGCTCAAGCGCATTCGCAACTGGCCGCGCAAGCCGCGCGAGGTGATCGTCGTGGACGGCGCATCGCGGCCGGAGACGCGCGCGCTGTGCGAACGGCAACAAGCGTTGTGGTTGCCTTCGGTGCACGGTCGCGGCGTGCAGCTCATGAAGGGCGCGGCGCAGGCCAAGGGCTCGACGCTCTGGTTCCTGCGCCCGGATTGCGAACCTCATCCGGAATCGCTCGGTGCGATCGCCGTGGCGATCGACTCGGGGGCCGTCGGGGGATACTTCCGCTTTCGCTTTTCCGGCCCGCGACGCTGGTACAAGCCGCTGCTCGAGTCCGCCATCCGCCTGCGCTCGCACTGGGGCGTGCCCTCCGGAGAGCAGGGTCTCTTCGCCACGCGCGAATTCTTCGATGTCTGTGGAGGCTTCGCCGCCACTCCACTGTTCGAGGAAGTGCCCCTGGTCAAGGCGCTGCGCCGGCAAGGCCGCTTCGACGCGCTGCCTCTGCCGATCGGCGTCTCCGAACGCCGCTGGGAGCGCGACGGGTGGTGGCGGCGAATCCTGGGCCATCGCCTGCTGGCACTCGGCTACATGATGGGCTTGTCGCCCGCGCGGCTGGCGCGTTGGGCCGCGAAAGTGAGCCCAACCGCGGAGGCCGGTTCCGATTGATGCGCCGCTATTGGCACCACGGGCGGATCAGCGCCGCCGCGTCGCCGAGCGCGTCCACGTCGTAGTTCCCGGCATCCGCGAAACGGAACGCGGTGAGCCCGTTCGGCAGGAGCAGCACGAAGTTGCCACCGTAGCCATCCATGTACGGAAGTTGCTGGGTGCAGCGTGCGAGGCGGTAGGGCAGTGACCAGAACGACATGCTGTAAAGCTGCACGCCCGCATCGGTGACCTCCCCGGTGGGCAGGCCGTGGCCGCTACGGAACAGAGCTGTGTCCAGGCCGCGGGCGCTCAGGAGTTGCACTCCCGCCTGGCGCCCACCGTTCTGCAGCAGTGTCGCGATCTTGGCGACGTCGTCCACGGTTGGATAGAGCCCGATGCCCATCAAGGGAATGCCGGCCGTGGTCTCCGCTTCGATCGTGTGCATCATCGGCAAGTGACGGATGCCGATCGGCTCGAAGACCTCACGCATCATGAGGTCCCACAGGCGGACGTCGCGCCCTTCGCGGCGTGCAACGAGCTCCTGCATGGCCACCGCCAGCACGAAGGTGTGCGTGGTGTTGTAGCGGAAGACCTCGCCCGGACCCCAGCCGTAATCCGGCTGTTCGAAAACCGCATTGAGCTTGGACCCCTCGCTCGTAACGCTCGACCAGGCCCCCAGCGTCACGGCATTTTCATCGGCAAACGGATCGAGCGCGTCGCGGTCGGGATTGGCGCCGCCCACGCCGGTCGCCATGTCGATGACATCGATGAACCGCACTGCGTCCCAACCGGGATGGAGCGCCGTGACAGCGACGTAATCGCGGATGGGGTATTCCAGGATCTCATCGCCGTATTTCTGTGCGAGCCGCAATAGCGTCAGTGCCGCGCCCATCGACTTGGTCACCGAGAAGGCGCCTTGCCGCATGAATTCGCAGTACGGATAGTCGCCGAGCCGCGTCGCACAGGGACGCATGTAGATGATGCCGTCGCGCACGATGCCGCTCGCGCTGATGTCGTCGGAATCGAGGCCGCGGGTGAATGTGCCCCACAGCGCGGCGTCACGGCCGGTGCCGAGCTCCGACCAATCGCGGATGGGCGTGAGCGCGGTGAGCTCCGCGGCAAACGCGACCTCGTGCGCGGCCTCGTCGGCAACGGGCCCCGGCGCATAGGCGAGCGGAACCTGGCCCCAGAAGTCGCTGCGATTCCAGGATGCGGTTTCCTGCACCACCTGGAATTGCAGCTGCGAGGTGCGGGCGTCGTCGAAAACAAAAGTGGCCAGCCCGTTGTGCACCTCGTTCGTGTCGTCGCTCACGAGCACGAACGGGAACGATGCGCGCGACCAACCTTCGTCGCCCGTCTCGGACCAGACTCGCCCGGGTGAAAGAATGATTCGCCAGTGGCTGCGCGCGCCGCGCCGCTCGAGGATTCCCCGCTGCGCGGGGACCAGGTAGTCGCCGACCACCAGGAAGTCGGCGACGAAACCCGGAAACCATGCGAGGCCCGTTTGTCCGAAATTGCTGTCGGGCGTGGTCGCCTGCATCGGCGCCTCGGGCGCCGACAACTGGCCGCGCAGGCGGTGCAGCGCCGGGCGCGATGCACCGATCGGCATGAAGAAGCGATTCTCGATCGGGCCCGCTGGCGTGGCGCCGGCCTCGAGCAGCTCGGCGGCAGCGAGTTCGCCGCGACTGAGCGTCGTCGGCGGTGCACTCGTGTCCGGTTGCGGACCCGTACTCGTGCTGCCGCCGCCACCGCCGCAGGCACTCACCAGCACGAGGAGAGCAAGCAGCAGGAGCAGCGAGCGCAGACTGCACGTCGCGCTGATCCCTTCGCGGTGCAGTTCGGCCAGTGGCTTCTTGTTATTGCCGGCCGGCACGCGTTGTAGGTACCTAGTACTGGATCGCGCCGCAAGTCCGGTTGAGTCGCCCATCCGGCTCGAGCCACGCGGCGGGCTCGCCGGTCCGCGAGGTGTCGGTGAAGAGCACGGTGGCACTCACCCAGCCCGGCTCGCTCGCGGTCCCGGTATCCAACGCTGCTGTGTGCCTGAGGCGATGCCGGCGAGCAATGCTGCGGCGCTCGGCTGGGGTCTTCGGTCTCCGTTTCATCACAGATCCTCCCTGTCAGTTCCTTCAACCTTCGGCGCGCAGCTTCTCGGGTTCCTCGGCCACCGGCGTGGTGCCGCTCAACACACCGATCAGTGCATGCGCTTCAACGCGATTGCGGCCGTTGCCCTTGGCGCGGTAGAGCGCCGTGTCGGCCGCATGAATCAGTTCCTCGATCACATAGATCCGCTCGGGCATTGCGGTCGCCACGCCCGCACTGATGGTGACCCGATCGGCCACCGGCGATACGGCGTTGGGGATGGTGAGGCGCCAGATATTGCGGCGCAGGCGATCGGCAAACAGCCACCCGCGGCGTGCCTCGATACCGGGCAATACGATCGCGAACTCTTCGCCGCCATAGCGGGCGGCCAGGTCGCCGGCGCGCCGGAAGGTCTTTTCCACCGCCTGGGCCACGCGCTTCAGCGTGTCGTCGCCGCGCGCATGTCCGTAGGTGTCGTTGTAACGCTTGAAGCCGTCGATGTCGCACAGGATCAGCGACAGCGGCTGGCGCTCGCGCAGGCAGCGACGAGTCTCGCGTGCCAGCACCTCGTCGAAGTGGCGGCGATTGGCGATGCCCGTGAGGCCATCGATGCTCACCAGCTTGAGCAACTGGCCATTGGCCTCCTGGAGCTGGATGCGGGTGGCGTTGAGCTCCTTGTTGCGGGCCTCGAGCACGGAGGTGCGCTCGCGCACGCGCTCTTCGAGCTGCTCGCGAGCGTAGTTCAGGGCGGCTTCCATGCGCCGGCGCTCCGCGAGCTCGCGCTTGAGGTCGGCGGTGCGCTTTTCCACCTGGCTGCGCAGGGCGCGATTCCAGAAATAGAGGACGCCGACGGCCAGGACGACGCTGGTCAGACCGGCTGCGGAGCCGATCCACACCGCCGCATGAGGTCCGAATGCCTCACGGACCGCCCCGGCCAGTGCCGAAGCCGGAAGGGCTGCGACCAACGCTACCGCGGTCAGCGACGCGGCAGCCCATTGCAAACGCCTCGTCAAGGTGAGCGATCCCCTTTGGCCTGGCTTCTAATTCGCGGATCCGACCTATGGTGCGCGAGCATAGCGAGCGCTCGAAAAACCGATTGCGCGCGCCATCACAGATCATCCGGTGTGTGAATTGGCTCGCAGCCCATATGTCAAAGTTCGGACGCCAGGTTGGGAAGGCATTCCCAACTCCGTTTCTTGACGCCTGTCCTGCCGCTCACTGACACTTCGGGCATCCGCGGATGGAGGGAAAGCACATGACGGCCACCAGCGGCGGGCCGGCCCCGCAACCATTCGCGCATTTCCGCGATTTCTACCCGTTCTACCTGTCGGAGCACCGCGATCCGCGCTCCCGGCGGCTCCATGTCATCGGCACGGCCCTGGTCATCCTGACTTTGCTCGGCGCGCTGCTCACCGAGCGGTATGTGTGGCTCTGGATGCTGCCGGTCCTGGGTTACGGCTTCGCATGGGTCGGGCATTTTTTCTTCGAAAAGAACCGGCCGGCCACTTTCCGCCACCCCCTCTACAGCCTGGCCGGCGATTTCGTGATGTTCCGCGACGTGCTCATCGGGCGGATCAGGTGGTGACCGCCCCGGGATTCAACGGTCGCATGGTGCGCGGCGGATGAATCGCGCGGGTGTCGATCGCCCCTTCGAGCGGCGGCTCGCGGGAATCCTCAATAGCGGGCAGCGGGATGTGCTGCAGGGCGGCCGCAAGGGCGTGGAGCGCGAATCCTTGCGCGTGACACCCGACGGGCGCGTCTCCCGGCGCCCCCATCCACGCGCGCTCGGCTCGCCGCTCACCAGTGAGCACATCACCACCGACTATTCCGAGGCCCTGATCGAGCTGGTGACCCCGGCCTTCACGCAGACCTGGGAGCTGCTGCAATACCTCTGCGACATCCACCAGTTCGTCTACCGGCAGCTCGAGGACGAGCTGCTGTGGGCGACCAGCATGCCGTGCGCGATCGAGGGCGATGCCGACATCCCGATCGCCCAGTACGGCCGCTCCAATATCGGGCGCATGAAAACGGTCTATCGCGAGGGCCTTGGCTGGCGGTATGGGCGCATGATGCAGGCCATCTCCGGGGTGCACTTCAATTATTCGTTTCCCGAGCAGTTCTGGTCGGTGCTCAGGGAGGTGCTCGAAGCGCGCGGCCAGCCACGGGATTTCATTTCCGGGGAATACTTCGCACTGCTGCGCAACTATCGCCGGCATGGCTGGATCGTGCTCTATCTCTTCGGCGTCTCGCCGGCGGTGTGCAAGTCGTTCCTCAAGGGGCGCGACATCCAGTTGCAGCAGCTCGACGGCGGCACGTTCTACGAACCCTGCGCGACGTCGCTGCGCATGAGCGACCTCGGCTATCGCAACAAGAGCCAGGCGGGCGTCGACATCTCGGTGAACAGTCTCGACGAATACGTGCGCGACCTGTCGCGCGCGATCAGCACGCCGCAACCGGAGTTCCAGCGCATCGGCGTCAAGGTCGATGACCAGTACCGCCAGCTCAACGCCAATCTCCTGCAGATCGAGAACGAGTACTACAGCTTCATCCGGCCAAAACGGGTCGCCCACTCGGGCGAGCGTCCCACCAAGGCGCTGCGGCGCGCCGGCGTCGAGTACGTGGAGGTGCGGGCCCTCGACGTGAGCGCGTTCGACCCGGTGGGCGTCAACCAGCACAAGATGCGTTTCCTCGAGGCTTTCCTGGCGCTCTGCGTCCTCAAGGACAGCCCGCCGCTCGGCGGCGACGCGCAGACCGAGCTCGACGCCAACCACCTGACGGTGGCGCGTCGCGGCCGCGAGCCGGGTCTCAAGCTCAAGCGCGACGGCCGCACGGTGCCGATGCTGACCTGGGCGCAGGAGCTGCTCGACCAGATGCAGGGTGTGTGCGAGCTGCTCGACCAGGGTCTCGCCAACAAGCCCTACGCCACGGCGCTGGCGATCCAGGCCGGCAAGGTACAGGACGTCTCGCTGACGCCGTCAGCGCGTCTCCTCGAGGAGATGCGCATGACCGGTGAATCGTTTTTCCAGCTGGCACTGCGCATGTCGAACGCGCACAAGGCTTACTTTCTCGAGTTGCACCCGCCGAACGAGCAGCGCCTCGCCGAGTTTCGCACCGAAGCCGAGGAATCCTTGCGCGCGCAGGAAAAAATCGAAGCCGCGGATCGCCAACCTTTCGATGAGTACCTCGCGCGCTATCTAGCCGACTGATCCCTGCCATGAAAACCCCGCCCGACCTGAAGCGTCACGTGATCGACGTCCCGGATTTCCCGCGGCCCGGCATCCTGTTTCGCGACATCAGCCCGCTGCTGCGGCGTCACCTGCATGCCACGCTCGATGCGCTCGAAGCGCTCGTAGGCGCTGCCGAATGGGAGGGCATCGACGTGCTCGGCGGCATCGAGTCGCGCGGCTTCATCCTCGGGGCTGCGCTTGCCGAACGTCGCGACAAGGGCTTCGTGCTGATCCGCAAGAAGGGCAAGCTCCCGCCGCCGGTCGTCGATGTCTCGTACGAGCTCGAATACGGCACGGCAATCCTGGAAATGCAGCGGGGCGGGGGGCGCCTGCTGATCATCGATGACGTGCTCGCGACCGGCGGTACCCTGCGTGCCGCCGCCGAGTGCAGCCGTCGCGCGGGCTACGACGTGCGCGGATTGCTGGTGCTCATCGATCTCAAGCTGGTGCCCGACTTCCGCTGGGGGAAGCTGCACGCCCGCGCCGCGATCCAGTACGGCTGACGCCTGAGCGCCGTCCGCTGATCCGACCGCTGTCCGCCTGAAGTGTCCGGTGTCCGCCGGCCGGACATGTTCCGACCGGCCTGGCCCAGCCAGTTCTGCGGCAAATCCTCATGCCGTCAAAGAGATACGGTCGATCCCAACCCGTGGCACGGCGAGTGCAATCCAATTGGCGGGGTCGAGCATCCAACACTGATCAATGGTCAATTCATGAAAGTCGCTTCCATCGCCCGCCTGCGCCTGGGGAGCTCCAGCGGCATCCGCGACACTTCGGCCCAGGACGTTGCGATCGATCCCGCACCGGCGCGCAAGCGGCGCCTGCGCATCCTCATTGCCAGCGCCGCCGCCGGCGTGCTCCTGATCGCGCTCGCGGTGCCCGCGTTCCTGCGCTGGTTCGATGCCGAGATCAGCGTGCCACGCGAGCGCGTGCGCATCGCCACGGTCACGCGCGGTCCCTTCGTGCGCGATACGTCGGCGCAAGGCGTGGTGGTGGCGGCGGTGAGCCCCACGCTCTTCTCGCCCGCCGGCGGCTATGTCACCTACAACGTGCAGGCCGGCGACACAGTGAAGAAGGGCCAGGTCCTCGGTACGGTCTCGAGCCCGCAGCTCGAGAACGAACTGGCGCGCGAACAGGCGACGGCCGAGAGCCTCGAAGTCGCCGTGGCCCGCCAGGCCATCGAGACGCGCAAGGAGCTGCTGGCCAACCAGCAGACCACCGACAACGCCGAAGTCAGCATCCATG
>DATIEU010000487.1:0-4541 GCA_035455565.1 Steroidobacteraceae bacterium
GCGCGCGGCGCCGTTGCCCGCGCCGGGCGCGACGCCGGCGCGGAAGTTGAACGCCGACCAAGCCAGCTCCGCGCCAATCGCGAAATGGTCGTTCAGGGCGCGCGCGATCGAGAGGCTTACGCCCGCGCCGCCGTCGTTGCGCGCGGTCGCGCCGCCGTCGAACGCGTAGTCCTTTGAGCCGATGACCTGCAGGTTCATGCTGAACTCATTGCTGCGTCCGCGCGGCGCGGGGTCCTGTGCCTGCGCCTGGGGCACGGTTAGGACGGCGAGCGCGAGGAGCGTCGCAGGCAGTTGGCTCATGGTTTGGAGGCCGCATCATAACCTCGCCCGCTCCTCGCACGGGCGAAGGCGTCGATGCGCGCCTGGGCGTCCCAGTCCAGGCCGGTGAACCGGATGAGCGCGCTCGCAACGCCGTCGCGCTCGATGAGATCGACCACTTTGCCGTCCACGGTCAGCGCCGGCTCCGTCGAAAGGAGGACCTGGAGCGCACCGAACATGGCGAGCGGAGCATTCGACTCGATCTCGGCGCCCGCGGCACCGAGGCGCGCGAGCCGCGCCGCGTGAATCTGCGGGTCGACCTGCTTGCCGACGATCAGGCGTACGCCTGCCTCGATCGGAGTTTGGAGCACGACAAGGCCGCGCACCGCGGCGGGCAGCACGCGCATGGTTTCACCGCGCAGCGCCAGCACTTCCCACAGGCGTAGCGTCCCGCTCACGCCCTTCCCCTCGACCTCGAGCGGCCCCTCGACCACCAGCCGCGCGCCCAGCGCCTCCCGGACCGCGTCGGAGACGAGCACCTGGCCACCGACCGTGAACGTCTCGATGCGTGCCGCCACGTTCACCACATGCCCGACCACGCCGTACTTGATGCGGTGGAGCGAGCCCATGTTGCCAACCACCGCCGCGCCGGTGTCTATGCCGCAGCCCATCTCGAGCGGCGTCGAGCCGCGCGCGCGGGTGGCCTCGTTGCGCGCGGCACGGGCGCGCTGCATCTCGATCGCGCACGCCACGGCGCGCTCGACATGGTCGGCGTGCGTGTCCAGCGCACCGAACACCGCGAAGACCGCGTCGCCCACGAAGTCGACCACGAAACCGCCGTGCCGCGAGAGGAGGGCGACCAGCAGCTCGAAGTGGTCGTTGAGGATCGCAACTACCTCCTCGGGCGGCAACTTTTCGGCGAATGCGGTGAAGCCGCGCAGGTCGCAGAAGAGCACCGTCACTTCGCGCCGGTTGCCGGAAAGCATCGCCTCGCGACCGGTGGCGACGACCTCGCGCACGATCTCCTCGGGAGCGTAGCGTGTGAACGAGCGCAAGCTCGCCGTCACGCGCCGCACCGCGCGTTGCAGGCGGAACACCTCGCGTAGCACCGAGCTCGGCGGGGCGGGGTCCTCGAGCTGGTACTTCGCGACGCGGTCGAGCGCGCGCGCTGCGTTGCCGAGCGAGCGCGCGATGGCGTTCGCGATCAGCGTGCCAACCACGATCGCGAGCCCCACGCCGATGAGGACGATCGCGACCGCGACGCGGCGGTTGTGATAGACAGTGCCCATGAAGGCCTCTTCACGCATCGCGGCGACGACCATCCAGTCGGGCCCGGCCTCCCGCGGCAGCGCGCGGGTCGCCAGCTCCCAGCGCTCCCCAGCCACCACGATCCCGCTCTTCGCGCCCTGCATCGCGAGGATTGCGGCCTCGCGCGCCGGGCCCGGTGCCCCGGCGAGCAGATTACCCGCGTGGTCGAACAGCGTCACGGCCCCGCCGGTGAGCTCGATGGTCGAGAGTACGCGCTCGATTCCGGTCAGGGTAAAGTCGACGGTGAGCACGCCTTGCACGCGTACGCCATCTCGTACCGCGGCGGCCGCGGTGATCCCGGTCACGCCTTCGGCGAACGTGTACGGCGGCATCCAGACGATCGCCTCGGGGGCCTCGATCGCACGCTGGTACCAGCCGCGCGTGCGCGGATCGTAAGCCCCGAGCGGCGGGCTCTGCACGTAGGGCTCTAGCGTGCCCGCGCGGAACTCGCACGGAACGCCGCCGTTGCGGCGAGGATCGGAGACGTTCAGGACGATGTCGTCCGCGCTCAACCGGCGCGCCCCCGCAAAGCGGCCTGTCGCCTCGCCGTAGCTCACCCACTGCACGTCGCGGTCGGCCTGCAGGGCTGCCGCAAGAGTGGCCGCAAGGGCAACGGGGTCGCGCGCCTTATGCTCGCCGTTCTCAAAGCGCTGGCGCTCGATGCGCAAGAGCTGCACGGCGGTGCGCGGGAGTCGCGCGACCTCACGCACCGCGGCCTGCGCCACCTGGTCGATGTACTGCAGCTTCAGGATCTCGTAGTTGCGCTGGTTCGCGTGAAGGCCGTACGCGATGAGGGCGCCGCAGGTCACGCCGAGCAGGCCGACGACCACGGTGACGATGGCGACGCGGAACGGGATCCGGCCGTCCATGGACTGTCTATGCGGTCACGAGACTTTCTTCAGCTCGAGCGCCTGGCGCGCCGCGGCGGCCGTGGCGGCGTCGGCGGGGCCCGCGACCTGCACGGTGGGATGGGCGAACTTGATGCCGTTCGCGGCGAACGCTTCGTTGATCATCGCGTAGGCGCGGCGCCGGATGCCGAACTGCTCGTTCGGCTGTGTCTTCATCTTCATGCGAATCTGGATCGCGAAGTCGCTGAACTGCTCCACGCCCTGCATCTTGAGCGGCTCGAGGATCTTCGGCCCGAACTCCGGATCGGCGGCGAGCTTCTTGCCGATGTCCTTGATGATCTTCTTCACCTTGTCGAGGTCGCTGCCGTAAACCACGCCGATCATCATCTTGTCGATCACCCAGTCGCGGCTGGAGTTCTTGACCGCGCCGAGCTGGCCGTAAGGGATGGTGAACACCGGCCCGCGGTGGTGCCGCAGCCGGATCGAGCGCGCGCCCAGGTGCTCGACGGTACCCTTGTAGTTGCCGCTCTCGATGTACTCGCCGACGCGGAACGCGTCGTCGAGCAAGTAGAAGAACTTGCTGAAGAGGTCGCGCACCAGGGTCTGGGCGCCGAAGCCGACCGCGACGCCAACCACGCCGGCGCCGGCGAGCAGCGGCCCGACCTCGATGCCGAGCGCCGACAGCGCCGTCAGCACCACCATTACGATGAGCGCCGCGGCGATGGTGCTGCGGACGATCGGCAGCAGCGTGCGCAGGCGCGCGGCGCGGTTACCTTCCTCGGTGGAGCTCGGAACCGAGGCGAGCTGCCGGTCGATGAGCGCCGCGGAGATCATCCACAGCACGTCGGCCACCAGCACGATCGCCAGTGCATGCACCGCGCCGCGCAGCAGACGCGTCCAGAAAGTGTCGCCGGCGGCGAGCGCGTCGACGTCCAGGCCGAACGCGCGCACCAGCAGGAACGCGGCGCCGATGATGAGAGCCGCGCGCAAGGTGCGACCGACCACCGCGGCCGGTATGCCGCTGAACGTGTTGTTGGCGGCAGCCTGTACCAGGCGCAACGCCAGGGGCAGCGTTCCTGCCACCACGGCGAGCCAGAACATCCCCCAGGCCTGCGCTGCCCAGAGCAGCCACAGCACGACAAAGTACGGCGCAGAGAGGCGCGTGCGACGCCAGAACGCCTCGATCGCGATGCCGAGGAGACCAAGACCGAGCATGTACGCCACGATCTGCCGGGACGCGAGGTCCATGCCGAGCAGCGCGAGCCAGCTCACCACCACCCAGCCGAAGGCAAACCATCCCGAAAAGAGGCCGATGCGCAGGTGCCAGAAGCGCGCCTCGGCGTCGGTCGCAGGAAGGATGCGCAGGCGCGCGTCGCGCGGCGAGAGCAGTGCGCGGCTTGCGACGATCAGTGCCCGCAGCGCGATGAACGTGGCGAGGAAGGCGACCACCGCCGTGCGCGTTCGCGCAGGCCAGTCGAACGCGAGGAACAGTGCAGCGCTGCCGACGGCGAAGACGGCGAGAGCGCCGAGCTCGCGTGCGAATCTCAGCCCGATCGAGCACGCGCGCTCCCCGCTGCGGCCATCCGCGATTGCGGGCACCGCGACCCAGCGGCGGTAGGCGGCCTCGACCGCGAAGCCGAGAAGGAGAAAGCCGAGGATCAGTCCCGCAACATAGCCGGGCGGGCGCGCCTGCCAGTCCTGCGCGAGCTGCTCGCCGACGCGCGCGAATTGCGCTGGCAGCGCGGGCACTGCGGCGACGAGCGCAATTACATGTTCGCGCAGGGCATCGATGCGCCCGTCGAGGTATCCCGCGGTGGTCTCGTCCGCCATGCCGCCTCAATGATACGGTGAGTTGTACGGGAACGGCGACGAAGGCGCTTGCGCCCGCAGGCCGCCGCTGGTCGCGTCGCAGCCGCCCAGCAGGCCGAGCGCGAAAGCAAGGCAAAGCACGACGAGCACGTTCCGTCTCATGAATCCACTACGAGCATATTACGCTCGAGCGCGATCGCGCTAATTCAGGGCGCCATCGTCTCGGCGTTGACCTCCCAGCCGGCGTCGATGCCGCCGGGAAGCATCTGGCCGCGGTCTTCGCCCACCTCGGCGTCGATCAGGCGATTGAGCTTTTCG
>DATIEU010000488.1:0-8781 GCA_035455565.1 Steroidobacteraceae bacterium
TCATTCGCGTTTATCCTCGGTGTGTCGCCGCTGGTCGTGTCGAGCGGCGCAGGCGCCAATGCGCGGCGTGCGATCGGTACCGGCGTGGTCGGCGGCATGTTGAGCGCGGCGATCCTCGGCGTGCTGCTGGTGCCGGTGTTCTACGTCGCCGTGCGCCGGATCCTGCGCGATCCGCTCGATTCGCCGACTGCGGGCGGTGCGTTGCCGCTACCCGCGAAATCGGAAGAGCACTCCTGAGACGGCCGCCGGGTGTGGCCGTGCCGACCCGCGGCTGATCACGAGACAGGTCGCAGTGCCTTCCACCCCAAATCCGTCGCCGCATACGGGGCTCGCCGCTCTCGGCAGACCACACACCGGCGTCCATCTCCGTCGTGCACGCTCACCTTGGGGGTGAGCTGGAAGAGAGCTAGTCCCAGCTCACGCGGCCACGCAGATTCTTGGTCTTCTTGCGCACCCGCTTGTGCTCGAGGCGCCGTTCCTTCGATGCCCGCGTGGGCTTCGTGGCGTGGCGCGCTTTCGGCTCGACCGAGGCGCGGCGCACCAGGTCGGCGAGGCGTTCGAGCGCATCGCGCCGATTCTGATCCTGCGTGCGATGACGGCGCGCGAAGATGAGGACGCTGCCGTCATCGTTCAGCCGCTGGCCGGCGAGCATTCGCAGGCGGGCCTTGACGCGCTCGTCGAGCGCTGCGGAGTGCATGAGGTCGAAGCGCAGCTGGACGGCGGAGGCGACCTTGTTGACGTTCTGGCCGCCGGGGCCGGACGCGCGCACGAAGCGGATCTCGAGATCGGAGTCGGGGATCTCGATGGCCGGTGTGACGCGCAGGCTCACTCCTTGCCTTGCGCCCTCGGCCGGTACACCCAGTCCTCCGCATCCTCGACCGCCGAGTGGATGCGGATCTCGCGTTGCGCGACCGGGATGGTGACGCCGTTTTCCTTGAAGAGCTTCCAGATCACGCGATTGACGTCGGAGCGTACGTTGTTGACGCCTTCCTGCGGATCGGCGATCCAGAAGCGCAACTCCAGGTCCATGCCGTAGTCCGTGAACGCTATGAGCCGTGACACCGGCGGCGGCTCGCGCAGGATGCGCCGCTGGCCCTCGGCCGCCTTGAGCAGGATCTTGAGCGCGACTTCGGGATCGTCCTGGTAGCTGATGCGCACCGGCAGCTTGATGCGCACCTTGGGGTCGGTGTAGCTCCAGTTGATGACCGAGTTGGTGATCAGGTTCTGGTTCGGCACCAGCGTCTCGACGCCGTCACGATCGCGCACTACCACGTAGCGGCCGCGCAGCTCCTGCACCCAGCCGAAGCCTTCCGTGCTGGTGCCGCCCACGCCCGTAAAGCTGATCACATCGCCCGGCTTGATCGAGCGGTCCATTAGCAGCACGAAGCCGCTCACGAAGTTGCTGGCGATGGCCTGCAGACCAAAGCCCAGGCCGATGCCTATCGCGCCGGTGAAGATCGTGAGCGTGGTGAGATCGAGCCCGGCGGTCGAGAGTCCGATCAGGATGCCGAAGGCGATCAGGAAGGCATGCGCGAACTTGGAAATGCCGATGCGCGTGCTGGCGGCGACACCCGAGAGCGTCATCACGCGCCGCTCGATCCAGCGTGCGATCCAGGTCGCGCCGAGCACGAAGAGCGTGATGGTGAAGAGCGCCTTGAAGATCTCCCAGATGGTCACTTCCTTCTTGCCGATCGTGAAGCCGATGTGATCGAGCCGATCCACGATCGGGTCGAGCCATCCCAGGAGCTTGAGCGCCACCAGGCCCCAGACGATGAGTGTCGCCTGTGTCTCCCAGCCCTTGAGCCAGGTAGTCGGCCCGAGCGACAGCCGCAGCAGGAACACGCCGACGCGGATCAGCACCAGCGCGGACAGCAGTCGCAACGTCAGGTCGAGGAACGCGGTGCTCAGGTCGACGGCATCGAGGACGCTGCGCACTACGAAGAGCAGCAGCAACGCCACGACGAAGGGCGACAGCTTTTTGGCGCCCTCGGCCAGCGAGGCACGGAACGTGGTCGGCGCGGGCGATTCGCGGCGGATGAGCCAATCGCGTACGAACCGGCCCAGGAACCACGCCAGCCCGAAAGTCGCGAGCACCGCTGCGATCTCGGTCAGCGTCTGGCGCGTGAGCAGCCGATCGAACCAGGTGTCGATCGATTTGAGGAGTGTTTCCATCAGGCGTTGAGGTCCGGGATGAGCTGGCTTTCGAGCTTGGCGATCTGGTCTTTGAGCATCAGCTTGCGCTTCTTGAGGCGCTTGAGCTGCAACTCGTCGACGTCGAAGTCCAGCGACAGTCGCGCGATGACGTCATCGAGATCGCGGTGTTCGATCCGCAACTGCCGCAGGCGCTCGATGTTCTTGAAAAGCTCGGTATCGACGTTGTCCGTCATTGGAGCGGCTGCTGGAATCTCAGCCAGACCGGCTCGACCTGAGCGGGTAGCTTAGCCAAGCGGCCGGGTGGATTCCAACGCATTTGCGGATCGTGAAAGTCGGAGCCCACCGAGCCCAGGAAGCCGAAGCGCTCTGCCAGTGCCGCCAGCGGTTCGATCTCGGCGGTCGCACTGCCACACACGACTTCGATGGCCTCGCCACCGCACTCGCGAAACGCCTCGAGCAGCCGGCGACGGCCGCCCGCGGAGAGCGCATAACGCAACGGGTGCGCGAGCACCGCCGTGCCCCGGGCCGCGCGAATCCACTCGACCACGGTCGCAACCGGCGGGTAATGCGTCTGCACGTGCCCCGGCCGACCCCGGCCCAGGAGCTTTTTGAAAGCCGCCTGCGGGCTGTCGACGATCCGGCGCGCCGTGAGTGCGCGCGCGAGATGCGAGCGCGTGACGACGTCGTGCGCCTGGTCGATTTCCGCCACGATTTCGAGCGCCGGAATCGCCTTGCGCTCGAGGCGCTGGGCGATGTGGCGCAAGCGCTCACGCCGCATCTCCCGCACGGTCTGGAGTCCGGCGAGCAGGGCGGGCGAATCCGTATCGAAGTCGAGGCCGATGATGTGCAACGTCTGGCCATTCCACTCCGCCGAGATTTCGACACCAGCGATGTGGCGCGTCCCGCGCCGCGCGCTCTGCGCGCGCGCCTCGGCCACACCGGCGACCGTGTCGTGATCCGTGAGTGCCAGCATCTCGACGCCCGCGTCGGCCGCGAGATCGACCACTGCCCCGGGCTCCAGCAAGCCGTCGGAGCGCGTCGAGTGCAGGTGGAAGTCGACGTTCACGGTCAATGCAGGGGCCGTTCGGGTGCCAGCCCGACCGCTTCGAGGTCACGACCGCGCAGGATCACGAAACCCTGCTGGCGCGTGACGCCGTCGGGCGTGTAATCGAACACGTAGCTGCGACGCAGGGTGAGGCGGCCGGTGGCGTCGCGCACCGGTTTCAGCCGGGTAAAGGCGACCGTCCCGTCGAGGAACTGCACGTTGAGCTTGCGGCAGGTATCCGCCGCCACGTGGTTGGCGTACTCACGCGCGCGCAAGGTGGAATACCAGGCCCAGGCCGTGAGCAACGCGGCGATCAGTAGAAGGGGTGTGTACCACATCTAGCTTCGCGGCACGTATTGCAGCCAATTGCGGCTCGCATCGGCGTATGCGATGAAATGGGGATTCAAAAGACTCTCGCGCGTGTTGTAGCGCAACGGCTGCCCGTCGAGATCGGTGACGTAACCACCGGCGCATTCGAGCACCGCCTGCGCCGCCGCGATGTCCCATTCCATGGTGGGGCCCAGGCGCGGGTAGAAATCGGCGGCACCTTCGGCGACGAGGCAGAGCTTGAGCGAGCTCCCCACCGGCTTGAGCTCGTGTGGGCCGAGCCTGGCGAGCAGGCCATCGAGCGAATCGCCGCGATGCGACTTGCTGCCGACCACGCGCACCGGATTGGCAGACTTCGGCGCGGCATGAATGGGCTCGGGCGCGCGGGCGGCGGCCTGGCGAAACGCGCCGTCGCCTCGGGCTGCGTAGTAGTCGAGCGTCTGTGCGGGAACGTGCACGACACCGAGCACCGGGCGGTGGTCCTGCACTAACGCGATGTTCACCGTGAATTCGGGATTGCGCGACACGAATTCGCGTGTGCCGTCGAGCGGATCGACCAGCCAGAGCTGCGGCCAGCGCGAGCGCTCCTCGAAGGGCAGCGCGGCCGCTTCCTCGGCGACGATCGGGATGTCGGGTGTCAGGCGCGCCAGACCTGCCAGGATCAGCTTTTGCGAGCGCAGGTCCGCATCCGTCAACGGCGAGCTGTCCGCCTTCTCGTCGACCCGGAAATCGCGTGCATAGACCGCCATGATCTCCCGGCCCGCGGCACGGGCGAGCTCCAGGACGGAGGGCAGCAGGGCGTGGAGGTCGGGCATCAGGCCGGTATCATACCCATCATGCCGCGCCTGCCGCCGCTTCCCGACTGGTCAGCGATCGACACCGTACTGCTCGACATGGACGGCACTATCCTCGATCTCAGGTTCGACAATCATTTCTGGCGCGAGCTGGTGCCGAGCAGATATGCGGCGGCGAATGCACTCACGGTCATCGCCGCCAAGCAGAAGCTCGAACCGATGTTTGCCGCCAAGCAGGGCACGCTCGACTGGTATTGCATCGACTACTGGAGCCGGGAGCTGCGGATCGACATTTCCGCGCTCAACCGCGAGGCACAGGAGCACGTGGCCTGGGCGCCGGAGGCCGAGCGCTTCGTGTTGCGGCTCCGCGCCCTCGGCAAGCGCCTTGCCCTGGTCACGAACGCGCACGGCGATACGCTCGCGGTCAAGGACGCGCAGCTCGACTTTCGTGGTCATTTCGACGCCGTCTATTCCTCGCACAGCTTTGGCACGCCCAAGGAAACGCTCGCCTTCTGGGAGCGCCTGATCGAAGTGGAGCCGTTCGACCGCGAACGCACGCTCTTCGTGGACGATAGCCTGCCGGTGCTGCGAGCGGCGCGCGCCTTCGGCATCGGCTGGCTCTATGCCATTGCGCACCCCGATTCTTCGCGCCCGCGGCGCGAGATCGTCGAATTCCCCGCGGTCAACTACCTGCACGAGCTCACATGAACACCAACGCACCACAGCCCGGACTCGAATACGCCGGCTTCTGGATCCGCTTCTGGGCCTTCATCGTCGATTCGATCCTGGTGGCGATCATCGTCGAGCCGATCGTCGCGAGCATTTACAAGGGCAGTCAGAACGTCGCCGACCCGATGTCGGTGGACATGGCGAACCTGATCCTGGACTCGTTCAAACCGCAGGGCGGGCTCGACGTGCTCTTCTCCTGGGTGCTGCCCGCGATCGCGATCGTGCTCTTCTGGGTGTATCGAGCCGCGACGCCAGGGAAGATGCTGCTGAGGGCCAAGATCCTCGATGCCGAGACCGGACAGCCGCCCTCCGTCCCCCAGTGCATCGGGCGCTATCTCGGCTACTACGTGTCGATCTTCACGCTCTTCCTGGGCTTCCTGTGGATCGCCTTCGATCCGCGCAAGCAGGGCTTCCACGACAAGCTCGCGGGCACCGTGGTGGTGCGAACACCGCGGAAAACCTTCACGCCGACACAGCCACCGAACCGGACAACCTAGGGGAAACCCTCAAGCGTGCGAGCGACTGTGAGACCGCGGGCGGCCGCCGCTGCGGCGCTGACGCTTGCTGCGATGATGACGGTGTGACTGCGCGCGCCGCTCACCTTCCTCTTCGGCCGTGCGCTTGCCCGGCGGCAGGGTCGTGGCGAGCTGTTCGGGGTTGATCTGCTCGACCGGGATCTTGTGGCCGATGAAATCCTCGATCTCCGGGAGCGACACCACGTATTCCTCGCAGCCGAAGCTGATGGCATCGCCCGCGGCCCCGGCACGCGCGGTACGCCCGATCCGGTGAACGTAGTCCTCGGCGTCCTGGGGCAGGTCGAAATTGAAGATATGGCTCACGTCCGGCACGTGAAGGCCACGTGAAGCGACGTCGGTCGCAATCAGGATGGCCAGGTCGCCGGCGTGGAAATCGCGCAGCATCCGCAGGCGCTTGCGTTGTGGCACATCGCCCGAGAGCGCCTCGGCGTGAAAGCCGTTGGCCTTGAGAACGCGTTCCAGATCATCCGCGGCGCGTCGCGTATTGACGAACACCATCGTGCGGTGTGGGTCCATGCGGCGTAGCAGGCCGATCAGGAGGGGCACCTTTTCGTTGGTCGCCGGGAAATAGAGCACCTGGCGCACGCGATCGACCAGCACCCGGTCCGGCTCGATGCGCACCAGCTCGGGGTTGTTCATGTGCTCGTAGGCGAGCTCGAGCACGCGATGCGACAGGGTGGCGGAAAAGAGCATCGAGAGGCGATGCTCGGGCCGCGGGAGCCGTCGCAGGATGTAACGGATATCGGCGATGAAACCGAGGTCGAACATGCGGTCCGCCTCGTCGAGCACCGCCACCTGCGCGTGCCTCAGTTCGAACACGCGCTGCTTGAAGAAATCGATGATTCGGCCCGGCGTACCGATGAGCACATCGACGCCCTGCTCGAGCGTGCGACGCTGCTTTTCGTAGTCGGTGCCGCCGAAGGCCAGGCCGAGCGTGAGCCCGGTGAACATGCCGAGCGCCTGCGCATCCTTGTGGATCTGCACCGCGAGCTCGCGCGTCGGCGCGAGGATCAGTGCGCGGACCGCGTTGCCGGGTCGCGTAGGCGCGGCGGGGCGCTTCAGCAAGTCGCTGAATAGCGCCACCAGGAATGCGGCGGTCTTGCCCGTGCCCGTCTGTGCCTGTCCGGCGACATCGCGTCCCGCCAAGGCGATCGGCAATGTTTCCGCCTGGATCGGCGTGCAGAGCTCGAAGCCGGCTTCGGCCACGCCGCGCGCAAGCGGCTCGGGAAGGGCTAGTGAATCGAAGCGAAGTTCTGAAAGATGAGTTTGTTGTGAATGAGGCATTTAGTGATGGGTGTGAGGAGTGCAGGCTTGCAAATTGGCGAGAAGTTGGGTCCAATACGCCCCATTCGTAGCGGCACCGTCCGCACTCCCCTTAGCCGCCCGACTCGATTTCCTGATCCTCAAAGCAGGGTTATTGTAACCAAAATTCAGTTCCCGGCGCCCACTTGGCGCCGCACGCCGCAAGGGCCACTTCCCTTTACCACTCCTCAGTCGAGCTTTGACGAAATTTCAATCCGCAATCGCCTCCAAGGAGGTAGAACAGAGTGAGCAAGAACATTGTTCACACCAGTGACGCAACCTTTGATCAGGACATTCTCAAGGCAGATAAACCGGTACTGCTCGATTTCTGGGCGGAATGGTGTGGCCCATGCAAGATGATCGCACCGGTCCTCGACGAGATCGCCGAGGAGTACAAGGAACGCCTGACGATCGCGAAGATCAACATCGACGAGAATCCCCAGACGCCGCCCAAGTTCGGCATCCGGGGCATCCCGACGCTGATCCTGTTCAAGAACGGTATCGTGGAGGCCCAGAAGGTCGGCGCGGTTTCCAAGAGCCAGCTCGCCGCTTTTCTGGACAGCAACCTGTGAGAGGTTACCTGGGCAACTCGGCCCGTAGCCGGCCGAAGGGACAGGGGCGCCCCAATCGCGGCAACGACCCCCAGCGCGGCGGACGTCAAGACGACTTCATGCCGGAGCCCGATTACAACGACGCCGAAGGACTCGACGTCATCACCCCGAGCGAGCTCGACGCCACGCGCCGCTCGATGAACCTGACCGAGCTCAAGACCAAGCCCGTCTCGGAGCTGGTCGATCTCGCGACCCAGATGGGTCTCGAGAACATCGCCCGCTCGCGCAAGCAGGACATCATCTTCGCGATGCTGAAGGCGCATGCGCGCAACGGCGAAGACATCTATGGCGACGGAGTGCTCGAGATCCTGCAGGACGGCTTCGGCTTCCTGAGATCCGCCGACAGCTCCTACCTCGCGGGCCCGGACGACATCTACGTGAGCCCGAGCCAGATCCGGCGCTTCAACCTGCGCACCGGAGACTCGATTTCGGGCCTGATCCGCCCGCCCAAGGACGGCGAGCGCTATTTCGCGCTCCTGAAGGTCGGCGAGATCAATTTCGACTCCCCGGAGAGCTCGCGTCACAAGGTCCTGTTCGAGAACCTGACGCCGCTCTTCCCCAAGACCCGGCTCAAGCTCGAGCGCGGCAACGGCAGCACCGAGGACCTCACCGCGCGCATGATCGATCTGATGGCGCCGATCGGCAAAGGCCAGCGCGGCCTGATCGTCTCGCCGCCCAAGGCCGGCAAGACGATGCTGTTGCAGAACATCGCCACCGCCATCACGGCGAATCATCCCGAGTGCTACCTCATCGTGCTGCTCATCGACGAGCGGCCCGAGGAAGTCACCGAGATGCAGCGCACGGTGAAGGGCGAGGTGGTGTCGAGCACCTTCGATGAGCCCGCCAGCCGCCACGTGCAGGTCGCCGAAATGGTGATCGAGAAGGCCAAGCGCTTGGTCGAGCACAAGAAGGACGTGGTCATCCTGCTCGATTCCATTACGCGCCTGGCGCGCGCGTACAACACCGTGGTGCCGTCCTCCGGCAAGGTGCTGACGGGCGGTGTGGATGCAAACGCGCTGCAGCGCCCGAAGCGCTTCTTCGGCGCGGCCCGCAACATCGAGGAGGGCGGCAGCCTCACGATCATGGCCACGGCCCTGATCGACACGGGCTCGAAGATGGACGACGTCATCTACGAGGAATTCAAGGGCACCGGCAACTCAGAAATGCACCTCGATCGGCGTATTTCCGAGAAACGCGTCTTCCCGGCGTTCAACATCAACCGTTCCGGCACGCGCAAGGAAGAGCTGATGCTCGAGCCGGCCTCGCTGCAGAAGGTGTGGATC
>DATIEU010000489.1:0-5149 GCA_035455565.1 Steroidobacteraceae bacterium
GTATCGGGTGATCTTCGCACGCCCGGATTGCCAAAACCCCAGAATGTCAGCCTTCGACATGGGCTTCATGCCAGGCACTGTCACGATCAGATCGGTGGCGCACAATGCATCGAGCGCGGCCACGTCGCCACGAAGATGGGCCTCGTTCCACACGCGCTCGAGGCGAAGGATCTCTTGCGTCTCTGGCGGGTCGGGCACCTGAAGGCTTCCAATCGCGGTGATGACCCAGGCTACGGTCACGAGTGTAGGAAGCATTGCTTTGATAATTGTCGGCCTAACGTCCGGCTTCAGCCGCGGCGGCTCGGAGTTCACCAGCCGCGTCGGCTGCATGCCGGGGTTAGCCGGCCTTTCGGTACGCCTACGGGCCGCTCACGCGTCGCCTGCCTCAGCTACGCCAAGGGCTTTCACACCATACAGGAAGAACTGATCATCATCAAGGTCGTAACGTACCTGCGCATCTGTAAGAAGCGCAATTATCGGTAGCACTTCTGAACGGCAAACGTGTAGGCGACCAGAGCTTGAATCGACATCCAACAAGTGAGTATCGACCTGGTCGACGTCGTAAGCCATTGCCTCTGAAGAATTGTCGACGAACACCTCAGATGCGCGAGCAAGGCTCTGCTCAGAAGGCGCTTGCTTCAGCCGGATCCGTTCTCTCACCAGGCCCGAGTCTTCCTCTTCGAACTCCTCACCACATTCGTCTGAGGCCAACTGCCGTGCTTCAAGAGTTGCTCTGTAGAGGCTCTCGAGAGCTGCGACATCTCTCAGATGCACCACGTTGACGTTCTCGTCGCCCACGCATGCGCGAGCAGCCAAGTACACCGCGAGAATCCCGGCTGTTGGACTTCCGAGTGCGACAGTGTCAAGCGCCCGTCTGAACACAAAATCATCGGCATGCTGAAGCCGCGTGACGACGCCCTGAATCCGTCTCGCGGATAGCTTCAGGAATCCAAGGGAGTATGTCGGCTCAATGATAATGGTTTGTCTGCCCCTTTGAACTCGGCCTCAACGTTTCGAATTGTGTCCTTGTCTTGCTGCGCATCAGTGCAAAGGACGAGATAGTACACCCACAGGCCGCTGATCTTGCGCAGCGCGTCATCTCGTTGCGCCTTTAGGGTCCTGAACAGATCTTTGTGCGAAAGCCACCGTACGACTTGATTTGAAATCCGATCAGCTCAGGCGGTTCGTCATCGGAACGACGTTGATGGCGTACGCGAATGACGATGTCAGCGCCCTGATCGAGAAAGCCTTGGGTGTAGTAAACGACCGGCTCGAAACGACCCGTCGCATTGAGGATGGCTTCCAACTGATGTTGAAACTGCGGGCAGAGATCGTGGTTGTGGCGCTCTCTACGAAACTCCCGAGTTTCGATCTCAAGAGTCCGCTGGAGGCGCAAGAAGTAGTCGATCGTTTTCGTAGCGACGTCGTGCAATTCGCCCTCCGGGGTCCGGCTAACGCTCCGGTTCAGGAGCGGCGCGCAGCGCCGTCCTCTGCAACCGGTTGTTAGGCTGCGCCCAAGACTCCAGATAATTCGGTTGCCCAGTAGCTCACGAAGTGGGTTATGGCGTGGGCGATCATTGCCGATTCCAAACCGCGCCGCCAGAACAGCCAGCCGAACAACAGGCCGAACGTCGCATTCAGGCCAACTACGAACAGCACGACCGATGGATTCAGTGAGCCAATCAAGTAGGACGCCACCGGAAGATGCCCAACCCCGAAGAGCAGGGCGCTCACGGCAATGGCGAGCCAGGTAAGGGCCGGGTGCACGGCTCCGCGCTTGCCTTGGAAGAACCGCCACGCCAACCACGTGAACGCCGCCATCAAGCCCCACCGGAGAAGCACCTCTTCGGTGATGCCACCATAGAGCATGCGGGCGTAGAGAGGAGGAGTGAACTGATCTTGCAGTGCGGCGATCGCTGCCGGTGACAACCCGAGGGACGCGAACAGCAAGAACCCGCCCAGCACACCAGCAGCGAATCCTGGAAGAATCTGCGGCTTGAGAGCGGGCATGACGGGCTGACGTGTCGCAGCCGCTTCGAAGGCCGGTGCACGCAGCCCAACCGCTGGCGCGAGCGCCGTGCCACTCCAGACGGCCAGCGCCACGAGGAGAGCGCTCTGGAAGACACTTGCGAGCGTGATTAGCCACAGAGGCGCGGGCAGAGGCATCTTCGCCGAGAGCTGCGGCAGGACCCCAATGGCCACTGTGACGGCGCCCAGGGTGCCCGCTGACCAAATCAAGATGCCGACGCGCAGTCGTGGGATCGGCGCGGTGTCCGACATGTTACCGTAACTCCTCAGCTGCAAGAGGTCGCGCGAAGCCTAACGTCTCCGCTTCAGCCGCGGCGGCTCAGGATCGCACTCGCCGCCGTCGACTGCAAGCGGATGTTATGCAGTGCGTCGACTTTCACACGACTTCGTGCGCACGCACGCACTTCACAGCCTTGGCCCCGCCAACGTCAGACAGCTCACGATTCAGCCACACGGAACCCGCACAAGAGGCCGACGCGGCCCAGCCTGTGGTTCAGCGACGTTGTCGGCCAGGCGTTGCCGCGTTAAGATCGTGATCATGACCAAGGAGGCCAGAGCCGTATTGGCTGATGCCCTGCGACTTGATTCTGCAGCGCGCGCCGAACTCGCGGCCGAACTCCTCGCCAGCCTCGATGGCCCTGCCGACCCCGATGCCGAGGCGGCGTGGAATGATGAAATCGATCGTCGGGTCGAGGCCATCGAAGCTGCCACCGTGCGCCTCGAGCCGTGGGAGCAGGTAAAGCGCCGCATCGAGAAAGACCTGCTCGGCCGGTGAAACCGTTCCAACTCAGCGATCCAGCCAGCGCCGAGTTGGCGGACGCGATCCGCTGGTACGAACAACAGCGCGCCGGCCTTGGTGGCGAATTGCTCGACGCGATTACCGAGGCCGTCGATCCGATCCGAACACATCCCGAGATCGGAGTTCCAAGGCGCACGCGACGGCCGACTCGCCAACTTCTCGTGAACCGCTTCCCGTACAACGTCGTGTACCGGATCCGTGACGATAATATCTACGTCGTCGCGGTGGCTCACACGAGTCGGCGCCCAGACTACTGGGAGCACCGTTCCTGATCTCGATCCGCATAACGCCTTGTTAGGCCGCTGCACCTTCTCTATCCCGGCACCAACGCCAGGCACGCCCCCACCGGATCCTGAACAGCCGCATATGCGTACTCCCCATCCGTCCCCCGTGTCGCCTTAATGACCTTACCCCCCTCCTCTCGCACGCGACGAAGACTTTCGGCGAGGTCGCCAACGGGAAGGTAGATCATCCAGATAGGCGGCAGACCCAGGTTCACGCCGCGCGCATGACAGACTCCCGCCGCCGGGTTTCCATCATCACCGAGCATGTTGTAGTCGGCGTAGCGTACGCTTGCGTCCTCCATCTCGACGTCCTGCACCGACCAGTCAACGACCTGGCGATAGAAGTCACGGGTTGCCGAGGCGTCGGAGACCGTCAGGTCGAGCCAAGAGATGCAACCCACACGCGCCGCGACTTCGCGCGATGCGACGCCCTCAGTTGGGGGGGGCGCGTCCGCGGAAACCACTGGGATGATCCCGAACGCCGCGCCATTCGGATCGAGCAGCACCGCCCATTGGCTCTTTCCATCGTCGTCTTTGGCATGCATAAGCTCACTCCCGCTCAGGTCGAGCGCACGCTCCACACTCGCTGCGACATCGGCGACCTGAATGTGCGGCATCCACTGGAGCGGAAGGTCAGCATACTCCGCGCTGCGCGCGCCCAAGCCGATGATCGGCATGCCGCGGTTGTTCATGAGGTCCTCGCGCCACAGCGGATTCTCGCCCGTGCTGAGTACACGTGAGTAGAAGCGCATTTCGCGTTCGTGTTCTGGAACGGCAATGTCGGCGCTGAGGATTCCGCCGACCCGTGGGACAAAGGGGTCACTCATGGTTCGCATCCTAATTGAGATCACGTTGGTTGGCGCGTGAAGGTCCTCTTGCCAGATATCTTACTTCAAGGGGCCCGCAATCAAGGCGAACCGGAGGCGGCGTAACGACTCGCGCTGAGCCGCCGCGCGAACAAACCGTTTCGAATTCGCGCTGTCGGCTCCAGCGCGCTGTTAGGCCGCCTTCCGCACGCTCCTACGACGACGGTTGAATGATCGCCTCCGGCGCGGGCAATTGTGCGGCGTCGAGGTACAGGACCTCCACGAACGCGCCGATTTCAGGAAAACGGAAGTACCCGAATTCGAACATCTCCCCACCGCTGCCTTCCTGAATCGGCTCCCGCCCTTGCCGACGGAGCTCTGCCTTGGCTTCGCGCACTGACGCCAAAGTTGGATAGACGAGACAGGTATGGTGGAACCCCTCGCCATGCTGCTCGAGGTGCTCGTCGTAGACGCTCCGGCCGCTGTGAGGTGTAATGAGTTCGTAGGTCCCGCCGCCGACTGTCGCCAGCGCAACCCGGAACGAGAAAGCGCTGACCTCCCCGCGTACCCGGCACTCCGTCGGCGCGATCGTCCAGATGTTCCACGGACCGATCCCGAGTGCATCGGCCATCCCCTGCGCGGCTCCCTCCAGGTCGCGCACGAGGAAGCAGGTGTGGTGCAGCGCCACAGGAATCGGTCTGGTCATCTACTCCTCCGGTCTCGGAAAGTCGGCGACTTCGCGCCGGTGTCAGATCTGATGCAGGGTCGGCCTAACGTCCTGCGTTTCAGCCGCGGCGGCTCATGATCGCACCGGCCGCCGTCGGCTGCAAACGCCTGTTAGGCGCCTCCGGTCGTGGACGAGGCCCGCGGGTGCAACCGCTGGCGGAGCGTGAATCTGACCGCCAGGAACGTCATTACACAAAGGCCCATCAGGCCAAGGCCTATCGTCACTGGGTCCCTGGCAAGGACCACGAGCGCCAGCACCAGGGCGAGGAGCCCACCAGTGATGCTCGACGGCGGTATCCATACCCACCTTGATGGAACGTTCTCAACCGGCCGCCACCGTTCGAGTGCGTCGACCAGGTCGCTTCCTGCAATGAAATGGCGTTCCGAGAACTCAAAAGCAATCGCCCGGTGACCGACATGGATGTGTACCTGTCCAGTCTCATCCCGCGTTATTCGACTCACCTCTGATCGGGTCACGACATTCTCTCGTCCTTCCTTATCGACAA
>DATIEU010000490.1:0-15190 GCA_035455565.1 Steroidobacteraceae bacterium
CTCCAATCGGGCTTCACCACACCGTAGACGCGAAACCGCGCGAGGCCGCCATCGGGAAAGATGCTGAGCCGCAGCGCGCTCCATGCGCCCGCGGCTGAAATCGGAAAGGGATTGTGGCGGTCGCCGCCGAGAGCGCTCGCGGGCAGGATCGGAGTCCAGGTCGTGTTCGCGGCGGTCGGATCGGCATCGTTCGTCGCCTCGACCGAAGCCTTCGGCGGGTAGTTGCCGGTGAAGTAGCGGGTGTCGAGATCGATGAGCTTGATCACGCCGGGCAAGGCGAGCTTGACGATGCAGCTATCGTTCCCCGGGGCGCGTCGGCGGCGCGTCTCCCACCCGTCCATCCATTGACCGTGCGCGTCGAACGTGCCGAGCCTGGAGACCGGCTCGCCGCGAGCGAGCATGCGTTCCTTCGCCGCAAAGAATTCGTCGTTGGCCCAGAGCGCCTTCGCCCCGAGCGATTCGTCGGCGAGGTTGATGAGGCCGGAAGGGATGTCGATGCTCATCTCGTGCCTTGTGTGCGGTGGGCCTATATTATTTCCCAATGAATCCCGACTATCCACGCGACATGATCGGCTACGGCTCGGTGCCGCCCGACCCGAAGTGGCCCGGCGGCGCGCGGCTCGCCCTGCAGATCGTGCTGAATTACGAGGAGGGCGCCGAGCGCAGTGTCCTGCACGGCGATCCGGCGTCCGAGACCTTCCTGTCTGAGATCACGGCGGCGGAAGCCTTTCCGGCGCGCCACATGAGCATGGAGTCGCTCTACGAGTACGGCAGTCGCGTCGGGGTGTGGCGATTACTGCGCATTTTCAAGGAGCGCGGCCTGCCGATCACGGTGTTCGGCGTCGCCATGGCGCTCGAGCGCAACCCGGAAGCGGTAGCGGCGATGGTGGCGGCGGGTCACGAGATCGCAAGCCACGGCTGGCGCTGGATCAGCTACCAGTCGGTCGATCCCGACACCGAGCGTGAGCACATCGCGCTCGCGGTCAAGTCGATCGAGAAGCTCACGGGGCATCGCCCGCTCGGCTGGTATACGGGGCGCGACAGCCCCAACACGCGCCGGCTGGTCGTCGAGCACGGTGGGTTCCTGTACGACGCGGACTCCTACTCCGATGACCTGCCGTACTGGCAGACGGTCAATGGCAAGCCGCATCTCGTCGTGCCGTACACGCTCGACTGCAACGACATGCGATTTGCAACCACCGGCGGTTTCTCGACGGGCGATGAGTTCTTCGCGCACCTGCGTGATTCCTTCGACGTGCTCTATCACGAGGGCGCACGCGCGCCAAAGATGATGTCGGTGGGCCTGCATTGCCGGCTCGCCGGACGTCCCGGCCGGAGCGGTGCGCTCGAGCGCTTCCTCGATCACGTGGCGCGGCATGCGGATGTCTGGATCTGCCGGCGCATCGACATCGCGCGTCACTGGATCAAGCAACACCCGAGCGGCGGGCCCGCCAAGCGATGACCGGCGAGCGGCTCTCAATCCAGGCGGTCAATGAGCTCGATCGCAAGGCGTTCGTCGCCCGCTTTGGCGGTGTGTACGAGCATTCGCCGTGGGTCGCGGAAGGCGCCTGGGCGAAACGGCCGTTTGCCGATCGCAATGCCCTCGAACAGGCGATGCAGACCGTGGTGAGCGATGCCGGGCGCGCGCGCCAGCTCGAACTGATCCGGCAGCATCCAAAACTGGGCACGCGCAAGGAATTGACGGGTTATTCACGCGGCGAGCAGACGGGCGCGGGAATCCTCGGTGCCGCCGAAGCGGAGCGTCGCGAGCTCGCGAGCCTCAATCAGAAGTATGAAGCCAAGTTCGGCTTCCCGTTCATCCTCGCCGTGCGGGGCGCCAACCTCACCACGATCCTTGACAGCTGCCGCACGCGCCTGAACCATGACTTCGACGCGGAGTTCGCGGAGAGCCTGCGCCAGGTCTTTCGGATCGCGGGGTTTCGCCTCGGCGATCTCATCACTGAAGGAAAATGATGGCCTCATCCCGGCAAGTGCTCGGCATCAGCAACGCCATCGTCGACGTCCTCAGCCACGTTGAAGAAGCCTTCCTGACGGACATCGGCGCGCCCAAGCACTCGATGGTCTTGATCGATGAACAGCGCGCGAGCGACGTGTACGGCCGCATGGGACCCGCGACCGAGGTGTCCGGCGGATCGGTCGCGAACACCATCGCGGGCGTTGCTGTTCTCGGCGGCAGCGCCGCCTACATCGGGCGCGTGAAGGACGACGATCTGGGCAGGATCTTTGTCCACGACATGCGCTCGCTCGGCGTCGACGTCCGATTGGAGCCAGCCAGGTCGGGCGCCCCGACCGCGCGCAGTTACATCCTGATCACACCCGATGGCGAGCGCACGATGCAGACTTACCTCGGTGCGTGCACCGAATTGGCGCCTTCCGACGTGACGCCAAAAACGTTCGGCAAGCCTCGGGTGGTGCTGCTCGAGGGATATATCTACGACTTGCCCGCAGGTCCGGCGGCGGCGGCGAAGGCGATGGAGCTCGCACGCGGGCAGAGCACCACGGTCGCGCTGTCGCTCTCCGATGCGCAGTGTGTGGCGCGGCATCACAAGGCGTTTGTCGACGCCGTGGGCGGCGACGTCAAACTGGTGGTCGCGAACGAAACCGAGATCATGAGCCTGTTCGCAACCGACAGCTTCGAAGAGGCGTGCCGGCAGGCGACGCGCATCGATGCGCTCTTCGTGCTGACGCGCTCGGAGAAAGGCTCGGTCATCGTCCGGGGAGAAGAAAGAGTCGTGCAACGCGCCTACCCGGTGAAGAAGGTGGTCGATGCCACCGGGGCAGGGGATGCGTACAGCGCCGGATTCCTCTACGCCTGGACGCACGATCGGTCGCTCCAGGAATGCGCGGACTTGGGCGCGCGTTGCGCGACTGCGGTGATCCAGCAGGTCGGCGCACGCCTCGAGAAGGGCGCCGTGCAGACGGGTTAGCGGTCCCGAAGCCCTGCGGCACGGTCAAGACCCCTCCGAATGAGCACCGCCAGTCCCGTCGAATTCCGACCGTACGATCCCGCGTTCGCCGCCGATCCCTATCCCGTCTACAAGCAGCTTCGCGAAAGCACCCCGATCTTCTTCTCAGAAGAGGTGGGGATGACGCTGTTCACGCGCTACGAGAGCATCCGCGCATTGCTCATCGACAAGCGGCTCGGGCGCACGATGAATCATGTCGCGACTGCCGACGAGCGGCGAAAAAGCGCGGAACGCTGGGCCCACCTGCCGAATTACAACCGCTACGTGCGCATTAACATGCTCGAGATGGAAGGCGCCGATCACCTGCGCCTGCGCCGGCTGGTCTCCGCGGCGCTCGATCCGCGGCGGATTCGCAAGCTCCGCGATCGTGTGCAGGAGGTCGTGGATGAGCTGATCGGCGGCGTCGCGTCGCGCGGGCAGATGGAGTTTCTCGAGCAGCTCGCCGTGCCGCTACCGGTTCACATGATCTCGGAGCTCCTCGGCTGGCCAGCCGAACGGCGCGAGCAGCTGCGACCGTGGTCCGCGCAGATCGTGCGTCTCTACGAGAAGGACTTCACCACGGAAGACGAAGCGCGCGCCGAGAGTGCCACCACGGAGTTCGCCGCCGCGCTCAATGAGCTTGCCGACGATCGGAGCCGTACGCCCCGTGATGACCTCGTGAGCGCTCTGGTCGCGGTGCGCGATCACGGCAATCGCCTGTCGCGCGATGAGCTCATCGCGACCTGCATGCTGTTGCTCAACGCCGGGCACGAAGCGACGGTCAACGGCGCCGGCAACGGCCTGCTCGCGCTCCTGCGCAATCCCGCGCAGATGACGCGACTGCGGAACGAGCCCGCGCTGATCGGTACGGCGATCGAGGAGCTGCTCCGCTACGACTCGCCGCTGCAGCTCTTTCACCGCTTCGTGCTCGAGGACTTCGAGCACGGCGGCGTGAAGTTCGCGCGCGGCGACATGGTGGGGTTCCTGTATGGCAGCGCCAACCGGGACCCGCAGGGGTTCGAGCGGCCGGACGAGCTCGACCTCGGTCGCAAGCCCAATGCCCACCTCGCGTTCGGTTCAGGCGCGCACTTCTGTCTCGGCGCACCGCTCGCCCGGCTCGAGCTCGAAGTGCTGTTCACGACGCTGCTGCGGCGCGTGCCGAGCATGCGGCTCTACGGGCGTGCCCCCGAGTTTCGACCCGGACTGGTGTTTCGTGGCCTGAAGGAGCTGCGACTCTGCTGGTGACGGCTCAGACGCCGATCGGGTGCCAGGTGGTCTTGGTTTCCTGGGTGTCGCTGATGAAGTAGGGGCTCTGGGCCGCGGCGTCGCTCCAGTCGATGCCAGCCCGCAGGATCACGCGCTTGATGTTGTCCGCGGCGAGCTCGCCAATCTTGCGCGTCGCCGCCTTGTCACCGTCGCAATAGACCACCGCGTTCACGTCCATGTGCGAGGCGAATTGGTCGGTGAGCTCGTCCTTCAATCCCGTGAGCACGTTGATGACGCCGACCGGGAAATCCGACGCATGCAAGACTTCCGCGAAGCTCATGGCGCTCAATGGCAACGAGTGCGATGCGAGCACGACGCAGGTATTGCCACCGGCGACTGCCGGCGCGACGTTGGAAACGAAGCCGAGCAAGCCGCTCGATTCCGGCGCGATGATCGCGACCACACCGGTGGGCTCGAGCACCGAGAAATTGAAATGCGAGGTGCTGACCGGATTCACGGCGCTGAAGATCTGCTGGTACTTGTCCGCCCAACCGGCGTAGTGAACGAGCCGCTCGATGCTCGTCGTCACTTCTGTCTCCGCAAGTCGCCGTCCCACGCCTTGCTGCTCGAGCTCCGCAACGAACTGTTCGCTGCGGCCTTCGAGCATCTCCGCCGTGCGATAGAGGATCTGTCCGCGCAGGTAGGCACTGGCCGCGGACCAGCCGGGCAGCGCGGTGCGCGCGGCGACAACCGCTTCGCGGAAATCCTTGCGACTCGAGCGACAGACGTTGGCGATCACCGTGCTGCCACCGTTCTGCAACGGGTAGTAGCGGCCCGATTCGCTGCGCGGGAACTTGCCGTCGATGTAGAGCTTGTAGGTCTTGGCGACCGGTACACGCGACGTCGGCGCGGCTGCTTTCACGCTGGGGCGCGAAGTCGCACGCTCGATCGAGCCTCGTGCCTTGGTGGTCTTGCGTGTCTTGCGCCTGGCCATCAGTGCAGTTCCACGTAAGCGCTGAGACCGTGCAGGCCACCTTCGCGTCCCATGCCGCTCTCCTTGTAGCCGCCGAAGGGCGCGGTCGGGTCGAACTTGTTGAAGGTGTTCGCCCACACGACGCCGGCGCGCACGCCGCGCGTCATCTTGAAGATCTTGGCGCCCTTGTCGGTCCAGATACCGCCCGAGAGTCCGTAAGGCGTGTTGTTCGCCTTGTCGAGCGCTTCCTGGAAAGTGCGGAACGTCTGGATGGCGAGTACCGGGCCGAAAATCTCTTCCTTCACCACGCGGCTCGACTGCGAGACACCCGTGAAGAGGGTCGGGCGGCACCAGTAGCCGGTCTCGGGCACGCGCACGGAGCTCTGGTGCATGTCGCCTTCCGACTGACCGATGCGCAGGTATTCCTCGATTTTCTCGAGCTGTGCGGCGGAGTTGATGGCGCCGATGTCGGTGTTCTTGTCGAGCGGATCGCCGACGATCAGGGTCTCCATCCGTTCTTTGAGCTTGCCGATCACTTCGTCGGCCACCGATTCCTGCACCAGCAGCCGCGAGCCCGCACAGCACACATGGCCCTGGTTGAAGAAGATGCCGTTGACGATGCCTTCAACCGCCTGGTCGATCGCAGCATCGGCAAAGATCACGTTGGCGGCCTTGCCGCCGAGCTCGAGCGTGTAGTGCTTGCCCGTGCCCGCCAGCTTGCGCTGGATCAGGCGCCCGACCTCGGTCGATCCCGTGAAAGCGATCTTGTCGATATCCGGGTGTTCGACGATCGCGGCGCCCGTTTCTCCGGCGCCCGTCACGATGTTGACGACGCCCGCGGGCAGATCGATGTCGCGCATGAGCTCGGCGAGCTTGAGCGCGGTGAGCGGCGTCGTTTCCGCGGGCTTGAGCACCACGGTGTTGCCGCAGGCGAGCGCGGGCGCGATCTTCCACGCCGCCATCAGCAGCGGGAAATTCCACGGGATGATCTGGCCGGCAACGCCAAGCGCTGCGGCGCGTCGACCGGGGAATGCGTAGCCGAGCTTGTCGGCCCAGCCGGCGTAATAGAAGAAGTGTGCGGCAGCCAGCGGAATGTCGACGTCGCGCGATTCGCGAATGGGCTTGCCGCCGTCGAGCGATTCGATGGCCGCGAACTCGCGGGCGCGCTCCTGCAGCGTGCGCGCGATGCGATAGAGGTACTTGCCGCGTTCCGCCGGCTTGAGCTTCGACCACGTACGCGCATAGGCGTGGCGCGCGGCGGCGACGGCACGATCGACATCAGCCGCGTCCGCGCGGGCCACGCGAGCCAGCGTTTTCTCGCGCGCCGGGTTGACGGTGTCGAAATACTGACGCGCGCGCGGCGCGACGAACTCGCCGCCGATGAAGAGCTCGTATTGCGGATCGATGCGGACGTGATCGGTCGCTTCCGGTGCCGGCGCGTACTGCCAGTCGGTATTGAAGTCGAGCCTGGTGTCGGGGCGCGCCATGCCTAGTCCTTCGAGAAGTAGTCGCCCGACTGATACACGCCCGTCTGCTGTTTCACAAGCTGCATCAGCAGGTCGTTCGCCAGCGTGCTGGCACCGAACCGGAACCACTCGGGCGTGAGCCAGCCGGCGCCCAGGGTTTCGCGCAACATCACCAGGTATTGGATCGCGAGCTTGGCTTTGGAAATCCCACCGGCAGGCTTCATGCCGACCTTGCGGCCGGTCGCATGATAGTAGTCGCGGATCGCCTGCAGCATCACGAGCGTCACCGGCAGCGTTGCGGCCGGCTGGATCTTGCCGGTGGAGGTCTTGATGAAGTCGGCGCCCGCGTGCATCGCGAGCACACTCGCGCGGCGCACGCGATCGAGCGTGCCGAGCTCACCGGTCTCCAGGATCACCTTGAGATGTGCCTGGCCGCAGGCTTCCTTCACGGCGATGATTTCGTCGAACACCCGCTGGTACTCGCCCTGCAGAAAAGCGCCGCGTGAGATCACCATGTCGACTTCGTCGGCACCTTCCTCGACGGCGAGGCGCGTCTCTTCGAGCTTGATGCTCAACGGCGCCATGCCGCTCGGAAACGCCGTGGCGACGGAGGCGACCTTGATGTCATCGTGTCCCCGCAATGCCCTGCGGGCGACGCCGACCATCGTCGGATAGACGCAGACCGCCGCGACATGCGGCAGGTCGGGGAGGGCGCTGTGCAGGTGCATGGCCTTCTGGCAGAGCTGCGTCACCTTGCCTACGGTGTCCTGACCTTCGAGCGTTGTCAGGTCGATCATGCTCAACGCGAGCTTGAGCGCCTGGACCTTCGAGTCCTTCTTGATGCTGCGGGTACAGAAACGTGCGACACGCTCTTCTACGCCCACCTGGTCGACGCGGGGCACGCGGTCGAGCGCGGGAAGCTGAGGGGGCAGGTGGCGTACGGCGGTATTCATCGGGGTGCGGCTGACTCTCGATCGCTCAGGTGCACGGTCTCCAGCGCAATCTGGATCATTTCGTCGAAGGTCGTCTGCCGATCCGGAATCGAGAGTGCGGCCCCGGTGGTGATGTCGTCGCTGACCGTGCAGATGGCCAACGCCTCGGCGCCGAGCTCCGTCGCGCACGTATAGATGCCGGCGGCTTCCATTTCCACGCCGAGGATATTGTACTTGCGCATGACATCGAACATCTCGGGCTCGGGCGTATAGAAAAGGTCCGCCGAGAACAGGTTCCCTACATGAAACCGCGCGCCGCTCTTTTCCGCCGCCTGCACGGCACTGCGCAGCAGCGGGAAGCTCGCCAGTGCGGCGAGATCGTAGCCCCGGAAACGCATGCGATTGACGCCGGAATCGGTGGAGGCGCCCATGCCGATCACGATGTCGCGCAGCTTCACGGTCGGCAGGACGGTGCCGCAGCTGCCCACGCGAATGATGCGTTTGACGTCGAACTCACTGATGAGCTCGTGACAATAGATAGAGGCGGAGGGGATCCCCATGCCATGTCCCATCACCGACAGCGGCCGCCCCCGGTGATGCCCGGTGAACCCCCACATGTTGCGCACGTCGGTGACGCGCCGTGCGCCTTCCAGGTATTTGTCCGCGATGTATTGCGCGCGCAACGGATCGCCGGGCATGAGCACGGTATCGGCGAAATCGCCCGGACCGGCGTTGAGAGCGTTGATGTGCTTGCTGGGCATTTTGGCCGCCGCGGCGAGCCCCGGCTCGCGCTGAAAGGTCATGGCGTCATGGACGCGGTGGACGCCGGCTTTGCGGGCCGTCGATTGTACACAAGATGATGATGCCCTTGCATTTCAGCGCGACTTGGGCTGTCCCCTTGGTGGCGTAGATTCCGCGCTGAGAGGACAGCTATACTCGCCCGCCAATCGGCACGCCGCCGTGCGCGGCGTGCGCAATCGAATACCAGTGATCGGGCACTGGTCGCAGAACACCTTCATCTCCGGGGAGCAAACATCATGAAAACAACACGTGTGACGTTCGGGTCGTCAGCGCGTCCTTGCACGTTGGTCCTGATCGCCGCCTTGACGGCTGGCACAGCGATGCCGGTCAGCGCGCAGGAGCAGACGACGTCCAGCACACTGGACGAGCTGATCGTCACCGCGACGCGCCGCTCGGAAAACATCCAGGACGTGCCGGTCTCCGTGTCCGCGGTCGAGGGCGAACAGCTCGCGGCCATGTTCGAAGGCGGCGAAGACATCCGTGCGCTCGCGACGCGTGTGCCCAGCCTGTACGCCGAGTCCTCGAACGGCCGCCTGGCGCCGCGCTTCTACATCCGCGGCCTCGGCAACTCTGACTTCGACCTGGCCGCGTCGCAGCCGGTATCCATCATCGTGGACGAAGTGGTCCTCGAGAACGTGGTACTCAAGAGCTATCCGCTGTTCGACATCGAGCGCGTGGAAGTGCTGCGCGGCCCGCAGGGCACCCTGTTCGGCCGCAACACCCCGGCTGGCATCGTCAAGTTCGACACGGTGAAGCCGAGCGAGGGTTTCGACGCCGATCTGTCGTTGACCTACGGCGAGCTCGAGACCGCGATCATCCAGGGCGCGGTCGGCGGTGGTTCTGAGACGATGGCCGGCAGACTGTCGCTGCTCTATCAGGAACGCGGCGACTGGATCGACAACGGGTTCACCGGCCAGGAGTTCGGCGGATTCGAGGAGTTTGCCTATCGGGCGCAGTTGCTGGTGACGCCTTCAGACAGCTTCAAGGCGCTGATCAATGTGCACGGTCGCGACATGAGCGGTAACTCGGCGTCGGTCTTCCGCGCCAACGTTTTCACGCCGGGCAGCAACGAGTTCAACAGCAATTACGACCGCGACACCGTGTGGTTCGATGGCGGTCTCGGCAACGAGCAGGAAGCGGAAGCGCTCGGCGGATCGGTGCGCCTCGATTTCGAATTCGGAGGCGGCATGACACTCACGTCCATCACGGCCTACGAAGAGGTAGACAATGCCAGTCGCGGCGATATCGATGGCGGCGTATGCACGGCCGCGGGATCGCCGGTGCCACCGGGCGTGACGTCGGCCCCGAACGACTGCCTCTTCCCGCCCGATGGAGTCCCCGATCTCACCTATCCCGGCTTCATCCCCTTCGGTTCCGACACGCAGGACGGCCTCGACTCGCTCGACCAGTTCACGCAGGAATTCCGCCTGGCCAACCAGGCCAGCGATCGATTGTTCTGGCAGGCCGGGCTGTTCTACTTCGATTCCAGCTTCGACATCATCACCAATCCGTTCTTCGTGCCGGCGACCACGGTCACGCACGAGAACACCGCGTGGGCGGCGTTCGCGCACATCAGCTATGACGTGAGCGACCAGCTCACTCTGACTGGCGGTGTGCGCTACACGGACGATGAAAAGGACCTTACCGCGACCGGCAATCCGGGCGCACCCGTGCCCCCGACCAACGTGCAGGATTCGCAGGTGAGCTGGGACCTGAGCGCCGCGTTCCACACCAGTGATACGTTCACTCTGTACGGGCGCCTGGCACAGGGCTTCCGCGCCCCGACTATCCAGGGACGTGACATCGCCTTCTTTGGCCAGCCGTCGGTGGCCGATTCCGAGACCATCACTTCGGGCGAAGTGGGCTTCAAGTCACTGCTTGCGGACAACCGCGTGCGCCTCAACGGTGCGGTTTTCTACTATGAGATCGAGGACCAGCAGCTTTCCGCTGTCGGCGGCGCCGCCAACCTGATCCAGCTGGTGAATGCTGACAAGGGCACGGGCGTGGGCTTCGACCTCGATGGCGAGTTCCAGATGACCGACCGCCTGCTGTTTACTCTCGGTCTGAGTTACGTCGACACCGAGCTGGACGATCCCAACCTGCTGGTCGGCATCTGCGCGCAGTGCACGGTGCTCGACCCAATCGATAACAGCACCGGGGCCCCTCGTGCCGTCGTCGACGGCAATTCGTTCGTACAGGCGCCGGAGTACATCGCAACGGCGACCCTGCGCTATGGGCTGCCGATCGGTGCCAACGGCGAGCTTTTCTTCTTCACCGACTGGGCCATGCAGGGCGAGACGCGGTTCTTCCTGTACGAATCGGCCGAGTATTTCAGCGAAGACACCTTCGAAGGCGGTCTGCGCATCGGCTACTCGCACAACGACGGCCAGTGGGAACTCGCCGCGTTCGCCCGCAACATCACGGACGAGGAAAACGCCAAGGGCGGCATCGATTTCAACAACAACACGGGCTTTGACAACGAGCCGCGCATTGCCGGCGTGACTTTCAAGATCAATTTCCGCTAGCGCGGCGACTCGCTTCCACAAGCCTCTGCCTCACCCGTAAGGGTGGGGCAGGGGGCCCTTTCGAAATCAGCCAAGCGACGGGATGGAGCGCGGCCAAACGCGCCGCTTGATGTCTGCTGCGACGAAACTATGGGCGGCGGCCAGATCGTTCAGGCGATCGAACTCTTCTTGTGTGAAGCGCAGGTCCCGCTGCAGGACCTCGTACTCGTTGGTCAGGTCGATGCCGAACAATCCGGGGTCGTCGGAGTTGATCGAGCAGTGCACGCCGAGCTGCAGAAACAAGCGAATCGGGTGTGCGGCGATAGACGGCACGGAGCTCGTGAGCCAATTGCTCGTGGGGCAGAGTTCGAACAGCACCTGCCGGCGCCTGGCGAGCTCGACGACCTGCGGATCCTGGACCGCGTAGATCCCGTGACCGATGCGTTCTGCGCTCAGCTCCTCGATCGCCATGCGGATGTGCTGCGCGGCCTCGGGCACCTTGTCCTCGCCACAGTGGGTCGTGAAGCGCAGGCCGGCGTTACGTGCCTTGTCGATCAGTGGCGCAAAGCGGCGCAGCTCGAAGCCGATGTCGCGGTCGGCGAAGTCGAACCCTACGAAGCTCGCCTTGTGCTCGATTATGAAGTCGGTGGTGTATGCCGCCTGGGCGGCGGGCAGGATCTTGCGCACGATGCCGATCAGCCCGACCGCGAAGCCGGGGTGTCGGCTGCGCTCGACTCCACGTACGATCGCCTCATGAATCTTCTCGAAGGTGAGCTGCGGATGACCCTCGGCGATGAAATCCGGGGAATAGCGCAGCTCGAGGATGCGGATGTTCTGCTGGCGCGCGTCCTCGCAAGCCTCGGCGGTGAGGCGCTCGATCACTTCCTCCGAGCCCCACACCGACTGGATGTTCGCAAACTTCCGCAGCGCCACCGCGAGGTCCTGCATCGGTTCGGTGATGAGCCAGTCGCGGCGAAAGGTCGCGGGATCGGACGGCACCTCGATGCCGAGAGTACGGCCCACTTCACGGATCGTGGCGGGGCGAAAACAGCCTTCCAGGTGGCAGTGCAGCTCGACTTTCGGCAGCGTTCGGACGTTCATGCCGGATGATGACTGACCAGGAGCCCGCAATGAGACAACTCGTGATCCTTCCCGCAGCCAGCCGTCTGGTCGCGCTCGCCTTCGCGAGCCTGTTTCTCGAGGCCTGCGCGGCGCAGCCGTCCGTAGATCTGATCGTCCGCGGCGACTACGTCGTGACTATGGAGGGAAACGCGGAACCGGTCAAAGAGGGTGCAGTGGTGGTCGACGCAGGAATGATCGTGGCCGTCGGCCGGTACGAAGAGCTCAACTCCCGCTATCACGCGCGCGAAGTGATCGACGGCGCGGGCCGCGTTGTGCTCCCCGGACTGATCAACGGCCACACACACGCCGCGATGACGCTGCTTCGAGGTATCGCCGACGATCGCGAGCTGATCGACTGGCTCAACAACTACATCTTTCCCACCGAACGGCGTTTCGTCGACGCGGAGTTCGTGCGCGTCGGGACGGAGCTCGCCTGCTGGGAGATGATCCGCGGCGGCACGACGACGTTCGTCGACATGTACTACTTCCCTGAGAGCGTCGCGCGCGCCATCGAGAGCTGCGGCTTGCGCGTGCTGGTCGGACCCAGCGTCATCGACCAGAAGAGTCCCGATGCGACCAATGCCGCGGAGTCGCTCGCGCTCGCCAGTGACTTCGTGACGCGCTGGAAGGGGAAGAACAATCGCATCGTGCCGATCATCGCCGCACATGCCATCTACACGTTGAAGCCCGAGCAGCTGGTCGCGACCCGCGCCAAGGCGCTGGAGCTCGGGGTGCCGATCAGCATTCACATTTCCGAGTCGAAGTTCGAGGTCGATTACAGCCAGAAGAACTACGGCACCACGCCGGTCAAGGAGCTGGAGAAGCTCGATTTCTTCAGTGGACCCACGATCGGCGCGCACCTGGTGTGGCCGACGGCCGATGAGATTCCGATCCTGGCCCGACGGCACGTCGGCGTCATCCACAACCCGACTTCGAACATGAAAATCTCCTCGGGCGTGTCGCCGGTGACACAGATGTTGAAGGAAGGCGTTGCGGTCGGCCTCGGCACCGACGGACCGGCCACCAATAACGATCTCGACATGTGGGAGGAAATGCGGCTGGCGGCTTTCCTGCAGAAAGTCTCCACGATGGATCCGCAGGTCATCCCGGCGCGCACCGCGCTCAACATGGCGACGCTCGGGGGCGCACAGGCGATCGGCCTGGACAAGGAAATCGGCGCGCTCACCGCCGGACGCCGCGCGGACCTGATCCAGGTCTCGCTTTCCGATCTGCACTTCACGCCGATGTACGACGTGATCTCACATCTCATCTACGTGGCGGACGAGCAGGACGTCACGACGGTCGTGGTCGATGGGAAAGTCATCAAGCGCGACGGCAAGGTGCTGACGGTCGATGAGGTGCGGGTGCGCAAAGAGGCCGAGGCGATTGCGGCGCGGATCCGCGCCGAGGTCATAGATAAGAAGAGTCCAGGTCAATAGATCTTCGCTCACCGGTCTGCCTGGCCGTCATCCGCGGGTCCGGGCCTGCGCTGGAAGAGCCTGCGGATGAGCTTCACGCTGAGCCAGCAGAACAGCACCACGAACGCGAGCGCGACGAGCGGCATGAAGAGTGCGAGGAGCGAGGTGAGCAGCGATCCGCCGAGCTCGCCGGTGGCGATCGCCGCATTCCCGAGGCCGCCGGTCGTGACGGTCGACTTGGCGCGCAATAGGCCGGTGACCGCCTGCGTGATCCCGGCCGCGCCCCCGCCCGCGATGACCGCCGTGGTCCATTTCACGAGGGGCGGCAGCTCCGTCATGACGGCGGCTGCGACGATCGTACCCGCGACGAGCGCGGCTGGTGTGGCGACGGTATCGAGGAGATTGTCCACTCCCGGAATGTAGTAGGCCGCGATCTCGAGGATCGCAGCCACGCCGAGCATCAGGAGCGCCGGCAGCGTCGCCAGCCAGGAGAAGCTGTCGCTGAGCGGCAGGTACCCGGAGTATCCCGCGACGCTCACCACCAACAGCGGCAGGAACACGCGAAAGCCGACAGCGGCCGCCAGGCCGATGCCAAGGGCGACGGAGACGAGAACGTCGAGCTGCGACATCAATTCAGGAAATCGGTGCCGTGATCCATGCGCTCGAGCCCGAAGTGACCGGCGAGGCTCTGGCCGATGTCCGCGAAGGTGGCGCGCTTGCCGAGCGATCGAGGCTGCACGCCGTCGCCGTACACCAATATCGGGATGTGCTCGCGCGTGTGATCGCTCCCGGGCCAGGTGGGATCGCAGCCGTGATCGGCACTCAGGATCAGCAGATCGCCTGAGCCCAGGCGCGGCAGCAGCTCCGGCAGGCGAGCATCGAATTCCTCGAGTGAGCGCGCATAGCCGTCGACATCGCGCCGGTGGCCGTACAACGTATCGAAGTCCACGAAGTTGCTGAACACTATCGAGCGATCCGGCGCCTCGTCGAGCGCTGCGTGCGTCGCATCGAACACTGCATCGTTGCCGAAGGCGCTGACTTCGCGAGTGATGCCGCGGTGGGCAAAGATGTCCGGGATCTTGCCGATGCCGATGACTTCGCCGCCGCTCGCGACCAGCTTGTCGAGCACCGTCGCGGCCGGCGGCGGCACGGCGTAGTCGTGGCGGTTGCCGGTCCGCTTGAAATTGCCTGCGTTCGTGCCGACAAAAGGCCGCGCGATGACCCGGGCGATGCGGTACGGATCAACCAACTTGCGTGCGATCAGGCACAGGTCCCACAACCGTTGCACGCCGAACGTTTCTTCGTGGCACGCGATCTGGAAGACGCTGTCGGCCGAGGTGTAGACGATCGGCTTGCCGGTGCGCACGTGCTCTTCGCCCAGCCGCGCGATGATCTCGGTGCCGGACGCGTGGCAGTTGCCCAGCACACCCGGCAGGCGTCCCAGTTCGATGAGTCGCTCGAGCAGCTCGGGCGGAAAAGCATTGTCTGCGCCCCGGAAATAGCCCCATTCGAACAGCACCGGCACACCGGCCATTTCCCAGTGGCCGCTGGGTGTGTCCTTGCCAGTGCTGATTTCCTCGGCGAACCCGTACGCGCCGACGATCTCGACGTCCGTCGGGCAGCCGGCGGGATACTGGCCACAGCTTTCCTTCGCTACGTGCAGCAGTCCCAGCCGCGCGAGATTGGGCACCTTGAGTGGCTTGCCGGCCCGTGCGCGATGCTCAGCGACGTGGCCGAGCGTGTTGGAACCGACGTCACCGAAGCGCCCGGCGTCGGCCGTGGCGCCGATGCCGAAGGAATCC
>DATIEU010000491.1:0-5826 GCA_035455565.1 Steroidobacteraceae bacterium
GTGATTAGCAACGGTCCTCCGATTTCGGTCACCTCAGTCAGTGCTTCCCCGTCGTCACCCACCCCGTACGGAACGCCTATCACATGGACTGCCGTAGCCACTGGAGGCGTCGCACCGCTTCAGTACAAGTTCTGGCGCTACACCTATGCAACGAGCCAGTGGGTACTAGCGCGGGATTACAGTTCGGACTCGTCGCACATATGGACGCCAGGCGCCGCCGATCTTGGGACGCACTCCTATCAGGTGTGGGTTCGGAGCTCCGGTTCGGCTGCCAGTTACGAGGCGTACCGCTCGACAGATGTTTTCACCGTCGCCGATGTTCTTCAGGCACCGGTCGCGACGCCTGGCGCCGGTACGTATACGCCTGCCCAGTCCATCTCTCTAAGCTCCCAGGCCGGAGCCGACATCCGCTACACGCTTGATGGCACCGACCCAATGGCAAGTTCCACGCTCTATGCCGGGCCGCTACAGCTCCCGGTGGGTTCTGCCCTCTTGAAGGCACGCGCGTACAAGACCGGTTGGGGCGAGAGTCCGGTCGCGAGCTGGACGTACCAGATCAGGACTGAAGTTACGCCGCCGACCATTACTGCGCAGCTCTCACCGGCTCCCAATGCGGCTGGCTGGAACAGCACCGTAGTTCAGGTCTCCTTCACATGCACGGACGAGGATTCTGGAATTGCATCGTGCACGTCGCCAATCACGCTTTCGTCCGATAGCGCCGCAAAAGCAGTCACTGGCGAGGCCCTGGACAACGCAGGTAACCGCGCAACGACAATCGTCGTGGTCAATGTAGACCGGTCGGCACCTGTGGTTACAGTTCATGCGCCTAAACAAGGAGATTTATCACCGGTTGGTACGACCGAGGTCGTGATCAGGGGCAACGTTGCTGACTTCACCTCTGGAGTTGTGTCCGTCACCTGCGGCGGGATCAACGCAACGCTCGAAGGGCAGCGCTACACATGTATAGTGCCAGTGTCCACAGGAGAGAACACAATACAGGTACATGCGGCGGACACTGCTGGTAACTCGACCGCAAAGGATGTGATGGTGCCGGTTGGCGAACAACCGCCGCCAACGTCCCTTCACCTCACACCGTCGAAGTCGACGCTCCTGCCCGGAGAGGCGAGGCCACTCCGCGTGACTGACGAGCGCGGGCAATCTATAACTGGAGGTACTCTTGCGATCGGCGACCCAACGATCGCGCAGGTCGAGATACTTGACAACGTGCCGTACATCAGAGGCCTTGCTGGCGGCGATACGACTCTCACTCTTACCAGAGAGGCGCTCACCGCGCAGGCTGAGATAACGGTTCTCCCCATCGGGACTACCAGTTACCCGGACGGCACAGTAATCTGGGAACTCGGGTCAACCTATTCGCCGCCACCGCAGGTCGCGCTTCGGCTACGTGGGCGAGTGATGGCAGCGGTCTCCACCAGCACGCCGGATGGACCGGAGCCGACGGGACTGTTTTTCGCTGAACATGGGGGGTTCGGTCAGCCGACCCGCGTGACGGGCACATCGTGGGACGGCCGTGCGCTATGGACGTACTCTGGAAACGAGGAAGTTACTCATTTCGCGGCAGATAATCGGGGGGGCGTCGTCCTTGTGGTGGGCGGCACGTTGGAGTCATCAACTGCCGAACTTCCTGGTAAAGGCTGGCTGTATCCCCTGCAAGGAATTCGGCGGCTCGACGGAGGGAGTGGCACTGTTGCTTGGGAGTACCTGATGGGCAACGGCGAGCTCAGCTCCGTTGCGATCCACCCAGACGGGACTGTGTACGTCGTCGAAACGCTGGAGAAGACGGCCAACCTTGTGGCGCTAGACGGAGATACGGGTGCGATTAGGGCCAGTCTACCATTGAAGGCTGTGCAAGGCACCGCGGATTATGTAAACGCCACTGCCCCGGTTGTTCGTGACGACGGTAGTGTGATGGTTCTGGGACACAGGTGGAAGAGCCTTTGGGAGTACGACAATCCGCAGACGATTCTCTATACAGTGAACAGCGAAACCCTCGCGCTGACTGAACAAAGTATCGACACTGCCGAGCTGTCAGCGGTGGCTCGGAACGCCCTTCAGTACGACGATGTGAACCGGCTTCTTCCCGATGGCCAGGGCGGACTCCTCGTTCTACTCAGCGACAAAGGGTTCATCTACCGCGTTCGCCCCAACCTAACTCTATCTAATCCTCTCGATCTCCGGCCAGATCCGTTCGACCAATATCCACAGTTGGCTCCGCAGATCGTCGTTGGTCAGAACGAGGCCTACGCCCTTGTGCAATCGTGGCCCTTTGAGAACGAACCGATTCTGCCCCGACTTGTGCGGTTCGATCCAGAGACACTGACACGACTCTCAACGATTGTTCTCAATCAGCAGGTGGAACAGTACCTCCTTCATTCCATCTCCGTCGGGGGCAGCGCGATACTGACCGGACCAGAGTGGGGCAACAGCCAGCAGGTGGCGCCTGGCTGGTGGCCGAGAGTTCAACCGGCTCCGGCGCTGATAGCACAAGCACCAGTTGATGTTGCCGATACTGAGGCCCCATACTGGGCAGGAAACGGACTGGGACAGTACGCGCCGCCCCGGCCTAGGTTCGTGCATTTCGTTGAACCTGATGCACTCCGAGAGGGCGGGCCGCCGTTCTACACGGGGTTCGATTTCCAGTTGAACGTGTTGGACTTGAAGTTGAAGGTCGTTACGGACTTCCATCTAGGCCAGCATGCTACAGTCTCCAATTTCTTGAGCGTCGTATCCAAGACAGGCAATGTGGTCGCGTTTATCGGTCATTCGGTGCTCGCACCCCCGGAAGTGGGAGGAGGTTCAGTCGGGTTGCAGTTTCGCGGGCGATATCTGGTCAAGCGAATGGAGCCGCAGGTCTACGGCGCCGGAGACCCCGCGCTGAACGAGGTTGTCGACAAGGTCGAGTCCAGGGCTAAGATCATATTCATTGCGGCATGCGAACTCGGGGAACGCTTCAAGAGCCTTTGGGGAATCGATGAGAACGTGACGGATCGTGCCCTGATCGTGCCCCAAGGCGCCGGCACCCAGGCGGATTTGGTTCACAGTTCTGGCGCATGGCTGCGAATTGCCGAAGCTCTCGCGAACGGCAAGACCGCGTCTGAAGCAGTGGTCGCAGCCAACGCATTCTTGCAGAGTCAAGGTTGGGTGTTGCGGTTCCAAGTGGTCGGAGGTGGTGGTGTCAAAGCCCATTAGATGGCAATGCCTGTTCCTGGCTGGGACTATAGGGGCGACCGCAGTAGACGTTCGTCTCGTTGGGCAGGAGCTCACAAACGTCGGCATCGTTCAGAGGCTGATGCGCGCGGCATACCCGGAATTGGAGGGGCAACAGCTCAAGGTACTAGTGAATGTCGACACCGAGTACGACAGCGATTGGCGGCGGTTCGGGATTGTAGGCGTGAGTGTAACCCGCGGCGGAGAGAAGCTCGAGCCGACGCTGGAAGGGCAGGCGAACCAATTCCTTGGAGGATTCTTCATCCTCCAACCTCAGGAAGGGTATATTCAAAGCGCGGTTTTCAATGGCCAGCATGTGAATACTCGGGTCATGCGGGATATTGCCGACGCCTTGGAGGCGCACCCCGAGTGGTCAGATGAGGACGTCCTATCTGCCTTGAAGCGAGCGGATGCACGATACGGCCCCGATAGACGCGCGGAGTTCCTCCAACAGCTCAAGATCGAGCGCTTTGTACCCGTTTTTGGCACCGTTCTCAATGTGCAGCAGCAGTTCGAGTGGCAGCCGTCGAAGAACCCTGTCGCGCGTGATGCGGTTCCGCCGAGGTGGACCGTCAGTCTTCAGGTCCTGGACATCCGGCAGCGGCGCATGTGCTACAACCTGACCTTCGAGCCCATCGCGGGTAGACTCATGAGTTTCCGAGGCGAGCGCTGCGAATGACGTGGGTGTGAAAGCCGGACTGATCGACCGGAGCTGCCGTACCCGATCAAACCTTCATCATCGCGGTCGTCGCGAGCGTCGCGGTCGTCGAGAATGCGTCGCTCGTATCAGTGGATGCTGCTCGTCTGCTCCATCACCCGCGGACATCCGTAAGACCTCGCCGCGCCCCGTCTGGTCATCCGCGCGAAAGTAGTCCACAGTTCTCCGCATGAGGAGGGCTTGATGGACCAAGAGGTGATCCGCTTCCGGCAAGCGGCTGACCGAGAGAGACGATAGGACGGATGAAGGCCCTTTTCGCGGCCGTTCGCGTGCGCGCCCAGGTCGTTAGGTCCTCGACGCCGTCGGCCGCTACACGCATCGTGTCGCGATCTCGAACAATCGCCTGCGCAACATCGACGACGGCCACGTCTGCTTTACGTACACGGACTACCGCGCCGATCCTGGCCAGGCGAGGAAGACGATGGCGCTCGCCGCCACGGAATTCATTCGACCGGAGGCTGCGATGCGCAGAGGCTGGTCTCGCCGGGATGTCATCAGGCAATGTCTGGCGGCTGGCGTTCTGATCGTGCCCGCGGGATGGGACGAGGCCGACGTGCTGCACGCCTGGTTCGACGCGCAGGCGCGGCGCGAGCCGACGCCGCACGTCGAGATGAGCTGTTCCTAACGACCAGGCACCAGCCGTTCGACCTCCGCACGCCAACCCTCGATCACGACGACCGGGCGGTCGTCGAGGAGCGAGATGGTGGGCTTCTGGACGAGAAAGCGTCTGCCATCGCGAGAGACGTCGAAGGACAACCCCATCGCGTTGTGGAAGTCGACGTCCAGCACCGCCTCGGCGGCCTCCGGGACGAACCCGGTCTTCGTCGCCGAATACGCAACGCGGTAGATCCTCGTGTAGTCGCGGTAGAAGAGCTCCCCGCCCGCCGGCGACCAGCGCGGGTCGTCGCCACGGCCGGCCGAAACGCGGCGGGACCATTCGACCGAAGGGAACGGAGCGACGTAGATCGCGTAGTCGCCGGACTCGTTCGACTGGTAGGCGATCCACCGTCCGTCGGGCGAGACGACACCGAGGATGTCGGAGTAAGGCGTCGCCAGGAGCGGCGTTGGCTCCCGTCCGTCGAGCGGCACCAGCCAGACGTCCGGTCCGAACCGGATCGTGACCACGAACTTGCCGTCGGGAGAGACCGAGATGGGGTCCATCCAGTCCTTCCCCGGCGGCACCGGACGGCCCGCCGGCGTCTTATCGATGGCGGGAATTGGGATCTTCACCGGCTCCCGGCTTCGGTCGGCCCGAGCGCGAACGATGGAGAGCGGCCCCTCTGTGGTCTCGTAGAAGACCTCCGACCCGTCGTGAGACCAGACGGGAGCGATCCCCCCGTCGCGCGACAGGCGCGTCGTGGTCTCGAGCCCCAGATCGAAGACTTCGATCTGGTCGCGCTCCCCGGAGGCCTGGAACACCAGCTTGGTGTCGTCGGGCGAGAGCTTGAACATGTTGCGCACGGCTGGCTTCAAGCCGCGCACCGGCTCCTCCTTGCGCGTGACCCGGTCGATCCAGGTGGGGACGGTGCGCGCATAGTCGGTTCCCGGGATGTAGACCAGGGTTCCGCTGGCCGAGACCGCGTACCGGGCCAGGCCCCAGATCGAGTCGGTCCACAGGCCGCCGCGGACCCGCTTCGCCTCCCCCAGGACCTCGAGACGGTCGAGGTCGAACGGCGCCGCAACCAGCTCGTCGCCGCGCACGACGAGCAGGTGCCCACGAGAGGAGCCCGGCGAGGCCAGCCAGGTCGCCGAGTGGCCGCGAAGGACCTCTCGAACGTCACCCTCGGAATCGGCAACCAGGATCGGCGCGAACGAGCGATCCCATCCCTTGAGGACGTGCGGCACGACGAGGACCCGGCCTCCAGGCAGCGGAGCCAGGC